>JANOAP010000024.1:0-14641 GCA_031411175.1 Rhodoferax sp.
GCGCCAGGTCCTGCGCGATGTGCGGCAGCTTGCCGGCGGCGATCGCTTCGCCCGCGATGCCCACGACGAATGTCTTGCCCCGGTGCATGTGGATGTAGGGCGCGACCGAGCGGAACCAGGGCACGAAGGTGAAGTTGAAGACGGAGGACATGCAAGCGAGGGACTGTGAGAAAACAACGGGGAAGGGATAATCATTGATTCTCTACGAAGTTATTGCCTTGACTGCACCGCCCCTGCAAATCGATTTTCCTGAGTCCCTGCCGGTGTCGGGTAAACGCGACGAGATCATCGCCGCGCTGGAGCGCCATCAGGTCATCATCGTCTGCGGCGAAACCGGCTCGGGCAAAACCACACAGCTACCCAAAATTGCACTGGCCATGGGGCGTGGCCTGTGCAACTACCCCACCACACTGCCTGACGGACGACCCGCACCGCGCGGCAAACTCATAGGCCACACCCAGCCACGCCGTATTGCCGCCAGCAGTGTGGCCAAACGCATTGCCGAGGAACTGCATACACCGCTGGGTGAGGTGGTGGGTTTCAAGGTGCGGTTTCAGGACCGCCTGAGCCGGGACGCGTCCGTCAAGCTCATGACCGACGGCATTTTGCTGGCCGAGACGCAGACCGACCCGCTGCTCAAAGCCTACGACACCATCATCATTGACGAGGCACACGAGCGCTCGCTGAACATTGATTTTTTGCTGGGTTACCTGCGCCAGATTTTGCCGCGCCGCCCCGACCTGAAAATCATCGTCACCTCGGCCACGATTGATGCACAGCGGTTTGCGGATCACTTTGCGTCAAAGAACGGTCCCGCTCCGGTGATCATGGTGTCGGGCCGCATGTTCCCTGTGGAGCAACGCTACCGGCCGTTTGAAGAGTCGCGTGAGTACGACCTGAACAACGCCATCGCCGCTGCAGTGGATGAACTCTGGCGCGATGTGCACAACAGTGGCGACATCCTGATTTTTTTACCCGGCGAGCGCGAAATCCGCGAGGCCGCCGACCACTTGCGCAAACACCTCAGTCACCAGCCGCTGTTTCGCCATGCCGAGGTGTTGCCGCTGTTTGCCCGCCTGAGCCCGGCCGAGCAGGACCGTATTTTTGACGGTCATACCGGCAGGCGCATTGTGCTGGCCACCAACGTGGCCGAAACTTCGCTCACCGTACCAGGCACCAGATACGTCATAGACGCAGGTACAGCGCGCTTAAAGCGCTACAGTTTCAGGAGCAAGGTGGAGCAGTTGCTGGTGGAGCCCATCAGCCAGAGCTCGGCGAACCAGCGTGCCGGGCGGTGTGGCCGGGTGGCCAACGGCATTTGTATTCGCCTGTACGACCAGAAGGACTTTGACAGCCGCCCGCGTTTTACCGACCCTGAAATTTTGCGTTCGTCCCTGGCTGGGGTAATTCTTCGCATGAAGTCGCTGCACTTCGGGGTTGTGGAAGACTTCCCATTTATCGAAAGGCCTCAAGCGCGTGCCATTGCCGATGGCTACCAGTTGCTTAACGAGCTGGGTGCTGTGGACGATGCCAATGAGCTGACCCCCATGGGCCAGGAACTGGCCAGGCTGCCATTGGACCCGCGGGTGGGCCGCATGATTCTGGAAGCCCGCTCTCGCAGCGCGCTGGATGAAGTGCTGGTGATTGCCAGCGCCCTGAGTGTGCAAGACGTGCGTGACCGGCCCATGGACATGCAGACGCAGGCCGACCAGGCGCATGCCAAGTTTGATGATGAGAAGAGCGAGTTCAGCGGGTATTTGAAGCTGTGGAAGTGGATCAACGAGGGCAAGGGTGGTGAGGGTGCACACAAGTTATCCAACCGCCAGTACGAACAGCTATTGCGCCAGAACTTTGTCAATATTCGCCGCGTGCGCGAGTGGAAGGACATCCATAGTCAGCTCCACACCGTCGTGGCCGAACACAAATGGCGGCTCAATGCCACCCCGGCCAGCTACGAACAGCTTCACCTCTCCATGCTTTCGGGCCTGTTAGGCAATATTGGTTGCAAGCTCGAAGAAGGGCAGAACGGTGAATATTTGGGGGCACGCAGCATCAAGTTTTTTGCCCATCCGGGTGCACACCTTGCCAAGAAGCCGGGGCGCTGGATTGTGGCGGCGGAACTGGTGGAGACCACGCGCCTGTTTGGCCGTGGCATTGCCCACATCGAACCCCAATGGCTGGAGCAGGTGGGTGGTCATTTGCTTAAAAAACAATTGCTCGACCCGCACTGGGAGAAAAAAGCCGCCGAGGTGACGGCGCTGGAACGCGCCACGCTGTACGGCATCGTCATCTACAACGGCAGGCGCAAGAACTATGGGCTGGTGGACCCCACGGGGGCCCGTGAGATTTTTATCCGGGAAGCGCTTGTCAACGACCAGTGGGACACCACGCTGCCGTTCCTGGCGGCGAACCACAAACTCATCAAACAGGTGGAAGACCTGGAGCACAAGGCGCGCCGACAAGACGTCTTGGTGGACGATGAACTGATCTACGCCTTTTACGACCAGCAGTTACCCGCCGACGTGTGCAGCGGGCACAGTTTTGAACGTTGGTACCGCGAAGAGGCCAAAAAGAACCCCCAGTTGCTGATGCTCACGCGCGAGGAGCTGATGCGCCACGAGGCCGCAGGCATCACCACCCAGTCATTCCCCAAAACCATTCGTTTGGGCGGTGTGGACTGCGCGGCCACCTACCTGCATGAACCTGGCGACACCAAGGACGGCCTGACGGTGACGGTGCCGCTGTTTGTCTTGAACCAGGTGAATGACGAACGCTGCGAATGGCTGGTGCCTGGCATGCTCAAGGACAAGGTGCAGGCCCTCATCAAGACCCTGCACCAGCGGCCCCGCTCGCGCCTGGTGCCGCTGCCTGACACGGCCGACAAGATGGCGGCAACGCTGAATGCCCCCGAGATTTTTGGCCACGGCTCCCTGGTGGATGCCGTGCTGAAGCTGGTGCGCGCTGCCACCTCGCTGGACGTGGTGCGCGCCGACATCAAGGCCGACATGTTGACACCCCACTTCTTCATGAACATCCGCGTGGTGGATGAACATGGGCGGCAACTGGGCACGGGGCGTTCTCTGAGCGCCCTGAAAGCCGAGCTGGGCGCACAGGCACGCGGTGCGTTCCAGGCGCTGGCATCGTTGAAGCTGGCGCAAAATGCAGCCGTTCAGCATGAGTCGGGCCATGAGAATTCAGAGAAAAATCAGCCTCCAGCCCTCGAAAATAAAGCTCGACCAGCTCCTAAAAACGTAGCATCACTCAATACAGCCCAAGCCAATGCCCCCAGTATTCTGGATGGCCGCTACACCAGTTGGACCTTTGGCGAACTGCCCGAGCTGCTGGAAATCCGCAAAGGTGGGCAGACGCTGATTGGCTTCCCCGCGCTGATTGACGCTGGTGATGCGGTGACCGTGGAAGTCTTCGATGAACCCCAAGTGGCCGCTTCAAAACACCGTGCCGGTCTGCGCCGCCTGTTTGCCCTGCAAATCAAGGATGCACTGAAGTACCTGGAGAAAAACATTCCCGACCTGCAAAAAATGGCTGTGGCCTATATGCTGGTGGGCCGGGCGGCCGATGGCACGGGTGGGGGTTCGGTAGAGGGTCTGCGCGACCAGATCATTGCCGTGGCGCTGGACCGGGCCTTTTTGCTGGACCCATTGCCGACCGACGAGTTTGAGTTCAAGCGCCGGGTGGAAGAAGGCCGGGGCCGCCTCACCTTGATCGCCAATGAAGTGGCACGGCTGGCCAACACCATCCTGCTGGAATACGCCGTGGCTGCGCGCAAAATCAAGGACACCAAAAACGCCCCGGAAGCCACCACCGACGCCACACAGCAATTGCACCGCCTGATGCCCAAACGGTTTCTCACCGACTCGCCTTGGGCGCAGTTGCCTCACTTTGCGCGGTACCTCAAGGCCATCACCGCGCGGCTGGACAAATACCGCGCCGACCCGGCCCGTGATGCCGCCCGTCTGCTGGAACTGCGCCCGCAAGACCAGCGTTACTGGCGGCTGGTGGCCGAGCGAAAGGGGCAAATAGACGACCGCATGCAGGAGTTCCGCTGGCTGCTCGAAGAGCTCCGGGTGAGTTTCTTTGCGCAAGAGCTGCGCACGCCGCAGCCCGTCAGCGTCAAACGGATGGACAAAGCCTGGGGACAATTGAATGCATGACAAAACCACAGGCAGCGGGTTGCGCAGATGGTTGACTCTGATGCGACATCGCGCGGGCCGACTCGACCCGACCATCCAGGGGCTGATTTGGACCTCGGTCGCGGGATTCGCCATGGTCGTGCTCAACACCACCATGCGCGGCCTGTCGATGAACATGGACCCGTTTCAGGCCCTGTTTTTGCGGTATGCCTTTGGCCTGGTGGTCATGGCACCTTTTGTCCTGCGGGCTGGCTTGGCAGCTTACGTGCCCAAGCAGATTGGGGG
This sequence comes from Rhodoferax sp., assembly GCA_031411175.1. GTDB lineage: Bacteria > Pseudomonadota > Gammaproteobacteria > Burkholderiales > Burkholderiaceae_C > JANYCG01. Next base: position 4,437 of record JANOAP010000024.1, read on the forward strand.
GCAATTTTTACGCGGCGCATGCCACACGGTTGGGCTGGGCTTCTGGTTCGTAGCGCTGCCAAAAATTCCCCTGGCAGACATGACCGCCATCGGGTTTACCGGCCCCATCTTCATCATGATCGGTGCCTACCTGTTCTTTCATGAGTCCATGCGCTGGGAACGCTGGCTGGCGGCGATCATCGGTCTGGTCGGCGTGCTGATTGTGGTGGGGCCCAAGCTGTCAGGTTCGGGCGGCTACTACAACCTGATCATGCTGGCGTCGGCCCCGATGTTTGCGGCCTCGTTCCTGCTGACCAAGGCCTTGACGCGCTATGAGCGGGCCGAGGTCATCGTGGTATGGCAGGCGATCACGGTGACGCTGTTCAGCATCCCGCTGGCAGTGCTTCACTGGGAGTCGCCAACGGCGTTGCAATGGTTTGGATTTGCCGTGTGCGGTGTGCTGGGCAGTTTCGGGCACTACTGCCTGACGCGGTCATTTGGCATTGCTGACATCTCGGCCACCCAATCTGTCAAATTTCTGGACCTGGTCTGGTCTGCATTTCTGGGCTGGATTGTGTTTTCGGACGTTCCCAGCCAGACCACCCTGATGGGCGGCGTGGTGATCTGCGCTTCCACGCTCTGGATTGCGCGGCGCGAAGCCCGAAGGCCCTGAGCCTGATTTTCTTCTTTCAGCGCGGCTCAATGGGCACGAGTAGCACGGGGTTCGCCGTCTTGGGCTGGATGGTGACGGAGCTGCTGCCTTCAGGCAACACCACTGTTTCAACCTGCTTGATAACGCCGCCACCCAGAACGCTGCCGCTGGCGCTTCCCAGGCCAACCACCCTTGCAGAACAGGCGGCGCGTTCTTCACCCGTGAACACATGGCAGCGCTGCATCGCATTGGCACTGAAGTTGCCGCCGTTGTTGTCCAGCGTGCCTTGGCGCTTCTCGGCCTGCGCCGCAGCCGAGTTTTTCAGACAAGTCACTTGCTCTTCACCGGCGGTATTGGCCACACACCAGGCGCGCTCCTGCTGGTAGTTGCCGGACGCATCAATGCCCGTGCCACCCACGACCACCTGGGCGGTGACTGCGGTCACGGCAATCACGGACATGACGCCAATGGCCAAAATGGCTCGCAGGGTCAGGGCGCGGGAGCTGGGGTGTGTCATGGTCATGCCTCTGGTGTTGGAAGATGACCCAGTCTAGGCAGACCTGCATGCGGATGGCAGCAGAAACCACCCCAAGATCTTGACGTGAATCAGGCCGTGCGGCTGTAGGAGATGACGACGGCAAGGAAGATGTCAAGAAGGCCGCCACGGCATGGCCCCGTCCGGGCCAAATCAGAGCCGGGCGAGGCGGTCCAGCGCTGAATTCAAGGTGTCGTCTTTTTTGGCAAAACAAAAGCGCACAACGCGCTGGTCGAACCCGTTGCCATAAAAGGCAGACAGCGGGATGGCCGCTACGCCGATTTCAGTGGTCAGCCATTTGCAGAAGTCGGCTTCACCCAAGTCGCTCACATGGGAGATGTCCACGCACTGAAAGTAGGTGCCTTCCCCGGGCAGCAGCCTGAACTTGGTGCGCTTGAGGCCTTCGCGGAAAAGATCACGCTTGCGCTGGTAGAACGCAGGCAGCGCCAGGTAGGGCTGCGCATCGGCCATGTAGGCCGCCAGCCCGTACTGCACCGGGGTGTTGACCGTGAACACGTTGAACTGGTGAACCTTGCGGAACTCGGCGGTCAGCGCGGCAGGGGCCGCCACATAACCGACCTTCCAGCCAGTGACGTGGTAGGTCTTGCCAAAACTGGAGACGATGAAGGCACGCGCCGCCAGGGCCGGAAAACGCGACGCGCTCTGGTGTTGCTGACCGTCAAACACCATGTGCTCATAGACCTCATCGCTGATCAGCAGGACGTTGGTCGGGGCCAGAATGTCTTGCAGCGCCAGCATGTCTTCGCGGGTCCACACGGTGCCACTGGGGTTGTGGGGCGTGTTGATGAGGATGGCGCGGGTCTTGGGCGTGATGGCCGCCGAGATTTTTGCAAAATCAGGCCTGAAGCTGCCAACGGTCAGTGGCACCCGCACCACCACGCCGCCTGCCAGCTCAATGTTGGGCACATAGCTGTCGTAGCAGGGTTCGAGCACGATGACTTCGTCACCAGGGTGGACCACGGCCAGAATCGCCGTGATGATGGCCTGGGTTGCCCCGGCTGTGATGGTGATTTCGGTGTCGGCCCTGTATTCATGGGCATAGAGCGCTTTGATTTTTGTAGCAACCGCCTCGCGCAGGTCAGGCACACCGGTCATCGGCGGGTACTGGTTCAGGCCGCGCTCCATGGCGGACGTGACGTCCTGCACCAGCTTGGGGTCGCAGTTGAAATCGGGAAAGCCCTGGCCCAGATTTACCGCTTTTTTCTCGGCCGCCAGTGCCGACATCACCGTGAAGATCGTGGTGCCAACGTTAGGCAGGCGGCTTTGCAGCACCGGCGTGAGTGGCTTGAGTGGCGTGAGTTCAGAGTTCATAGTCATTGGCATGGCCAGTCATGGCTTGGTCAATCAGGTTGCGGCTAAGCCGGTCGCTCAGCAACTCGGCAAATTTGTACACAAAATTGCGCAGGTAGGCACCGCGCTTGAAGGCCACCCGCGTCACATTCTGGCCAAACAGGACGCCCGCCGGGCGCACCACCAGGTCGCTGCTGGCACCGTCAGTAATCACGTCTCGCACGGCCATTTCTGCGGCAATGCCCACCCCGAGGCCCAGACGCACATAGGTCTTGATCACGTCCGAGTCAATGGCTTCCAGCGCAATACGTGGCTTCAGCTTGCGGGTCGCGAAGGCCTGGTCTATCTTGGTACGCCCGGTGTAAGACGGGTGGTAGGTAATCAGCGGCTCCTGCGCAATGTCCTCCAGCGTGATGTTTTCCTTGCGGCACAGGGGGTGACCCACAGGCAGGACCAGCACATGCTGCCACTCGTAGCAGGGCAGGGTGATGAGCTCGGGGTAGTTGGCCAGGGACTCCGTGGCAATACCAATCTCGGCCACTTCGTCAATCAGCATGCGGGCCACCTGGTCGGGCGAGCCCTGATGCAGGCTGACATTCACCTTGGGGTAGGCGATCCGCAGCTTGGCGACGGAGTCCGGAAGCACATAGCGGGCCTGGGTGTGTGTGGTGGCCATGGACAGGGTGCCACTGTCTTCCGAACTGAACTGCTCGCCGATGCGCTTGAGGTTACCCACTTCGCGCATGATGAGTTCAATGCTCTTGAGCACATGCTGACCGGGTTCCGTGATGCGCTTGAGTCGCTTGCCGTGCCGGGCAAATATCTCGATGCCCAGCTCTTCCTCCAGCTCAATGATGGCTTTTGAAACCCCCGGCTGGGACGTATGCAGCGCCTTGGCTGCCTCAGTGAGATTGAGGTTGCGCCGGGCGGCTTCCTGAACGAACCGGAATTGGTGAAGATTCATGACAACGCGGCCATCACATGGGCATTGCGCGGGCGCCTAGAAGCGCAAGCCCAGCGAAATCAGCACCTCGTTGTAGGTGAAGTTGTGCGACGCTTTGTCGCCCAGTGAGCTGGTCACCACGTCGGGCAGGTTCACATAGCCCAGCTTGTAAGCCGTGCGAAAAAAAAGATCCTTGTAGATATCGACCTCCAGGCCCACTCCCAGGCCCATGCTGTACCCGGCCAGATGGAACTCGTCATTGCGCGAGCGGCCCAGCATGTTCAGGGTGACGTTGCTCTTGGGCACGACGATACCAATGCCAGCCAGACCGAAAACCCGCGAAGGAAACCGCGCGCCAAACCAGTCTACTGACCGTTGCTTTTCAAGCTCCAGGCTGATGATGTTGAGCCCGTCGGTGTGTTCGAAATTAAGGTAGTTGGTGGCAAGCAGCTGGTTGCCGGACTGCGCCACGCCCTTGATCTGGCCCGAAATGGGCGCGGTCTGATCCGGTGTCATCACGTACTTCATGTGATCCAGATTCAGCGCGATCACCAAGTCTGGGGAATATTGGTATGACACACGCAGGTTGGTCTGGGGAATGGTCATTTCCTTCGGGTTCAGATAGGTACCGAACAGCGTCTCGCCCGACACATCCGTTTGCAGGTCGGTCGCCGCCACGTTTTTCAAAGTGAAGTCGTGGTCAGCACCCCAGAAATGAATGTCGCCACTGGAGTAGTTGGAACGGTTCCAGCCCCAGGAAATAGACCATTTTTTGGCTGCGGCACTGCTAACGGGCGCTTTCTGGGCCGCCACTTCGGAGGCTGGGGTTCCGGCGGCGGTTTGGGCGTTAGCGGTCGCGGCAGCGGCGAGAAGTACCAGGCCAATGGCCCATGAGCTTGCGGAGAGTGGTTTTGTGCTTTGCATGATGGCCAAATTGTAAGAGACGGGTTGTATGGGATATGTCTTTGGAGGTGCCTGGCGGGTTGGGGCCGCTCAGGCATCCCGCAGTGTCTCGCCGCCTTGGTGGAACCGCCGTAGAAACAGCCACACCAGCCAGCTACCCACCAGCGTGATGGGAAATGCCCACAGCGCGTCACTGAGCCAATGAGCCCCCACAGACACACGGGCGAAGCCGATGATCACCCCGCAGACCACCCCACCCACCAGCCACAGCCAGCGCCTGCGCCGGTCAATCAGCATAAGCGTGGCCAGAAAAAAACCGTCGGATGTGTGACCGCTGACGAACGCACAGTTGTCATCACACTGGTTCGTGATCTCTAGCGCCGGGGTAAATTGGCGAATCCCGCCAAACTCGGTGACATGAAACGGGCGTGCCCTGAGGGACGCGTCCTTGACGGCGCCGACCAGTAAACCCGGCCCCATAAAGACGCCCAGACCGAAAAAAGCAATAGGCAAGGCCCAGTGCCGGTATTTTGGCAACCGACGCACCACAAACCAGGCGGGCAGACACAACAGCACCAGGGCGCGAAACAGCGTCGGAGTGTGTTCATTGATCAGTTCAACCCACAGCCAGCCAGCCGGATCAAACGACGGCTTGGGACGCAGAAAATAAGAGGCCACGGCAATGTCCAGGGCGGGAAACAAAGCGGGAACCATGGCCACAGCCAGGGACGCGCCAAACACCAGCAGGTAGACGGACGAGGTACGCATGGGGGGTCTCAAGCGGCAGACAGCGCCATGTGGGCCAGCAGGTCGATCAGCCGTTCGTCTTCCCCAACGGTCGGCAGCAAGGTGAAACTTGCCGTGGGGTGCGCCTGCCTGAGGCTGGCAATGAGACCGGGCATGTCTTCCCGCACGTGTTTGCCCACGCCCAGAAACATGGGCAGGATACTGATGGACTTGGCATGGGTCGCAGCCAGCTCTGACGCGCAAGTCAGCAAATCAGGCGTTGTGAGCTCAAGGTAGGCACAGCGAACCAGCATGCCTGGGCTAACCTGCATGATGCGACTGGCGACGGCCTCGATCGGCTTTCGCCAAAGGGGATCGCGCGAGCCATGCGCAAAGAGGATGATGGCGCGTGCCGGTACAGATGGAGGTACAGATGGATTGACGGCCATGGCTACGTTCTGATGACTATCTTCTAAGGACCAGCCAGCCAAACGCGGCCAGCGACAGCATGGAATAAATCATGCCGGGCAGGGCGGCCGTCAGCCAGGGCTGCCAGTTTTGCAATTGCCCGATATAGCCCGACACGTTGTTCAGGAAAAAGAAACTGATGCCCGCCATCACCCCGCCGAACACGTAGCCGGAAATGCCTTCGGAGCGGAAATGAAGGTAGGCAAATGGCAGTGCCAACACCACCATGACCAGACAACTCAGCGGGTAAAACACTTTTTTCCAGAACTCGATCTCATACCGCTGGGCAGATTGCCCGTTGGCGTCAAGATGACTGATGTACTGAAACAGGTCAATGGTGCTCATTCTTTCGGGTTTGAGCACGGCTGTGGAGACCATTTCAGCGCTGATCTCGGTGGGCCAACGCAAATCGGGTGTCCGCGCCCGCCCGATCCGCATGTCATCGGCACCTTTGCTGATGAACTCGGTGCGGTCGACTCCCTCAAGCCGCCAGGCGTCGTGGGCTTCAAATGTCGCCGCTTCGGCCCGCGTCATCGAAATCAGCCGCCCCAGGTTGTCAAACTCAAAGATCCGTATGCCCCGCATGCGTCCGTCGGACGAAATTGAATTGACATTGGCGGCGAACTGGCCGTAGGCCTGCTTTTCCTTGAGCCAGGCACCCGTTTGCCTGACGGAAATGTTGCCGTCATAGCGGGCCTTCAGCAATTGGGCATTGCGGTCTGCCCACGGCGATAGGTAATCCCCAATGGCAAAGGTCAGCACGACAAAACCTGCGCCAGCGACCAGCAAGGTTCGCAACGCCCGCCATGGCCCCAGGCCGCCGGTGCGAAGGATGGTGAACTCCGAACTTTGCGCAAAACGCGCCATCACGAAAATCGTGCCGATCAAAACCGTGATGGGCAGCAATTCGTAAAGATGGCTGGGAATCAACAGGGCGACATAGGTCAGCGCCTGCGGTAGCTGGTAACCGGGTGCACCTGGCCGCCCGATGGATTGAACCTGGTCGACAAAATCAAAGAAGGAAAACAGGGCGATAAAGCTGGCCGTGACAAACAGTACCGCGCGCAGCAACTCCCCGTAGATCAGACGCCGTATCGTTCTCAAAGGCTCTGCTTTCGCCGCATTCGCGCAGACAACCCGGGCGTCAGGCCCCAATGCCAGTTGTGATGCCTCTTGGAGAGCCATAAAAGGCCCAGCGCCATGACACCGCCATGCAGATAAAGCATGAACTCGCCAAAACCAATGGCGCTGGTGGCGATCCAGTTCTGACCCAAATTCAGCAGATTGACGTAAATCTGGAACGCAAACAGTGAAAAAACCAGGTTGCCCGTGCGCCCCATGCGGGGGCTGACGCGTGACGAAGCCACCGCAATCACCAGCAGGTTGGCTGCGGCCAGCGCAAAGCCGATGCGCCACGAAAGCTCGCCCAGATTGACCGCCGAAGGCTTGGCGAACAACTCCAGGCTCGGTTTGGTGTTGAGGGGCACGTCGTCCTTGGTGCCCAGGGGTGCCGTGCCGATGCGGGTTCCGTATTCGGCGAATTCGCTGATCTTCAGGTCAGGTTTTTCAAGGCTGTTCTCCAGCCGCTGACCATTGCTCAGCAACAGGAAGTTGTCATGCTTGATGGATTCAATCCGGCCACTGCGCGCCGAGGTGATGGTTTCCTTGCCATTTTCAGTGGTTGCGATGAAGACATTGCTGCCTGACCGCTCACCGGTGAGGTTTTTCTCCACAAAAAACACCCTTGATCCATTGGCAGATTCCTGAAATTGCCCCGGCTCTACGCGTTCCAGATCGCCCCGCTTTTCATAGTGGTCCTTGATGTCCTCAATCTGCTGGTTGGACCAGGGCAGAACGAACAGGGCCAGCCCGGCCACCGCCAGCAAAATGGGCCATGCCAGACGGAACAACGGAATCAGCAGGCTGGCCAGCCCGGCACCGCTGCCAAACCAGATCACCATTTCGCTGTCGCGGTAAAGGCGGGTGAGGGTGGAGACGGCCGAAATGAACAGGCTCATGGTCATGATGTTGGGCAGGAAACCCAGCACCGTGTAGCCCATCACCATCATCACATCAGACGGGTTGAAACTGCCGCGGGTGGCTTGGCCTAGCGTGCGGATCAATGTCATGGTCATGACCACGGTGACCAGCACAATCAGGGTGGCCCCAAAACTGCGCGCCAGCTCCTTGCGGATAGAGGAATGGAATAACATCGAGAAGAAGGAAAACCGGAATTATGAACTTTGAATTGAAGACTCTGGATTTGGCTGGCGCGGTTTCTCAACCCTGCGATGCGCTGATTGTCGTGGTAATGAACCCGTTCAAGCCTGACAAGGGCGTTCTTTCGGATCTGATCACGCAGTCCATGAAGACGGGTGATTTTGAGGCCAAACCCGGAAAGCTGCTCCAGACGTACCGGCCTGCAGGCTTTGGCTGTGCGCGGCTGGTGTTGGTGAATGCGGGGGACGGATCTGCCAGGCAGTTGCGGCAGGCCGTGAGCGCAGCCGTAGGTGTTGTCAAATCGCCATCCATCAAGCGGGTGGTGGTTTGCTTTACAACGCCTGTCGGCCCTGAAGCAGTGCGTGCCAGCGTGACGACGGTGGCTGAGGCCAGCTATTTCTACACCACGACAAAATCCAAAGCGGAAGGCCGGGCGCTGACCAATGTCGTCATTGGCTTGAGCGACGCGGTGGATGTCAAATCGGCATTTGACCAGGCGGTTGCGACGGTGAAGGGCGTGGAACTCGCCAAAGAATGGGCCAACCGGCCCGCCAACCATGCAACGCCCACGATGTTGGCCCAAGCCGCCAAGGCGCTGGCAAAATTTCCAAAAATCAAATGCGAAGTCCTTGGTCCCAGCCAGGTCAGCAAGCTGGGAATGGGCTCTTTCATGGCCGTGGCGCAGGGGTCAGATGAGCCGCTGCGCTTCATCGTGCTTCGCTATGACGGCGCTGCAAAGACCGAGGCGCCACTGGTTCTGGTGGGCAAGGGTATTACGTTTGACTCGGGCGGCATTTCCATCAAGCCTGCCGCAGAGATGGACGAGATGAAGTTCGACATGTGCGGCGCTGCCAGTGTGCTGGGCGTGTTTCGCGCGCTGGCTGAATTGACGCCCGCCGTGAATGTGGTGGGGCTGATCCCCAGCTGCGAAAACCTGCTGGATGGCCGCGCCATCAAACCCGGCGACGTGGTGACCAGCATGAGCGGTCAGACCATAGAAATCCTCAACACCGACGCTGAAGGCCGACTGATTTTGTGCGACGCGTTGACCTATGCCGAGCGTTTCAAACCGCGCGCCGTGATCGATATCGCCACCCTCACCGGGGCCTGTGTGGTTGCTTTGGGTGGTGTACGCAGCGGCTTGTTTGCCACCAATGACGAGCTGGCCAGCCAGTTGCAGGCCGCTGGTGAATCTTCCCTGGATTACTGCTGGCGCATGCCACTGGACGACGACTATGCAGAGGGCCTGAAAACCAACTTTGCCGATGTCGCCAATGTGGCCGGGCGGGCGGGCGGGGCCATCACGGCTGCCAAATTTCTGCAGCGCTTCGCCACCAAATTCTCCTGGGCCCACCTCGACATTGCCGGCACGGCCTGGAAAAGCGGCGCAGCCAAAGGCGCCACCGGCCGGCCCGTCGGTCTGCTGCTTGATTTCGTGATGTCGCAGGCCGCCAGCAGCGTGCCATCGGCCACCAAAACCACGAAGCCCGGGAAGAAGGCCCACGGCTAATATGGGCGGTAATGGGTCAGCGTTGAAATGACTGAAGTCTCCTTTCACTTCAATGTGCCGGACAAGCTGGCCTATGCCTGCAGGTTGCTGAGAAAAGCCGTCAATGGCGGTGCCCGGGTTGTGGTTTCAGGTGATCGCCAGACGCTTGCGCAGCTGGATTCCGCACTCTGGACCTTTTCGCCCCTGGATTTTGTGCCGCATTGTTTTGTTGACAGCCCGGTCATGCTGGTTGCCAACTCGCCAGTGGTGTTGGGTCATTCAGCGCAATCTGATACCCCTGATGCGCCAACGGTAACCGGCATCCCCACCCAGGTGCTCCTGAATCTGGGTCTTGACCATCCCGACGGGTTCGAGAGGTTCGAGCGTCTGATTGAACTGGTTGGCCTGGGTGACGATGACCGTCAGTCGGCACGCGTCCGCTGGAAACACTACGCCGGTCGGGGTTACACCATTACCCGTCATGATCTTGCCACTGCGCCCGCTGCCTAGACTGTCTGCGTAAGGTTTGCTGGGTGCCGTGGTTCCGCTTGGTATCTTCCCTATAGTTTTGGCTTGAAAATTGCGTTATCGTGCGCGGTGTGGAATTTCCAAATTCACATTATTAATCTTTCCTCGTTTTAATTCTGGAGTTGTTTATGCAAATGAAATTGAAAGTTACTGTCGCTGCCGCTATCGCAGCAGCAGCCGGTGTGGCTTTTGCACAGGACATGGTTGTCAAGATCGGTCACGTTGCCCCCATCTCAGGCGCGCAAGCTGCCTATGGCAAAGACAACGAAAACGGCGCGCGCATGGCCATTGAAGACCTCAATGCAACCGGCGTCACCATTGGTGGCAAGAAGATCAAGTTTGAGTTGGTGGCAGAAGATGACGCTGCCGATCCAAAGCAGGGCGCTGCTGTTGCACAGAAACTGTGCGACGCCAAGGTGGCAGGCGTTGCCGGTCACCTGAATTCGGGCAC
>JANOAP010000025.1:0-2537 GCA_031411175.1 Rhodoferax sp.
CCGGCTGGCAGTTTGACACCATCTTGTGCCTGGCGCGCGGTGGCATGCGCCCTGGCGACATCCTTTCGCGCGTGTTCGACAAGCCCCTGGCCATCATGTCGACCAGCTCGTACCGTGCAGACGCCGGCACGCTGCAGGGCAACCTCGACATCGCCCGCTACATCACCACGCCCAAGGGCGAGATCGCCGGCAAGGTGCTGCTGGTGGATGATCTGGCCGACTCTGGCCACACGCTCAATGCCGTGATCGACCTGCTCAAGAATAGCTATGCACCGATCACCGAGCTGCGCAGTGCCGTGATCTGGACCAAGGCACTGTCCACCTTCACACCTGATTACTCGGTTGAGTTTTTGCCGACCAACCCGTGGATTCACCAGCCGTTTGAAGGCTATGACGCCATGCGGCCTGAGCAGCTGATTCAAAAGTGGAGCGTCTGAATGTTGCCCCCACGCTCCACCGCTTTGCGGGTCGCTTCCCCCCGAGGGGGCTAATTTCCCTTGGGGCGGCCCGGCGGGAAATTGTGGCGCGTTGGTCTTGCCCACTTCGTGTGGTCGCTTCCCCCCTTGCTGGGGGCGACACCTGTGGCCTGGCGGAGCCAGTTCCACGGTGTCTCTGGACTGGGCCGTGCCCGGGTTGATATTTTTTGGTCTACGCGCTTTGAGGGATTGACATGCAGCAAATGATCACCGGGCTGATCCACCACCCCTACACCCCCCCTGCAGGTTTCGCGGCACCGCAGCCTGCTGTGCACAAGGCTTCCACCGTCATCTTCCCGAATGTGGCTGCCATGCGCAGCACGGAGTGGAAAGACAAAACCGGCTTTACCTATGGCCTGCATGGCACGCCCACGACCTACATGCTCGAAGAGCGCCTGGCCACGCTGGAAGGGGGCTTGCAATGCCTGCTGGTACCCAGCGGTCTGGCGGCAGTGGCTCTGGTTGCACTGGCTGTGCTCAAGACGGGCGACGAAGTCCTGATTCCCGACAACGCCTATGGCCCGAACAAGGCGCTGGCCGAGGCTGAATTGGTGGGCTGGGGCATTAGCCACCGCTATTACGACGCGATGAACCCGCAGGACCTTCGCGACAAAATCTCAAAGCAGACCCGCCTGGTTTGGGTGGAGGCCGCAGGCTCGGTGACGCTGGAGTTTCCCGACCTGCCGGAGCTGGTGCGCATCTGCAAGGCGGCCAAAGTGATCTGCGCGCTGGACAACACCTGGGGCGCTGGCCTGGCCTTCAAGCCGTTTGACCTGGCGCCCGGACCTCGCGCTGAACCGGCCCTGCCTGCTTCCCCTGCCTTGGGTGTGGATATTTCGGTCCATGCACTGACCAAGTACCCCAGTGGCGGTGGCGACGTGCTCATGGGCAGCGTGATCACGCGCGACCAGGCCCTGCACCTCAAAATCAAACTCACCCACATGCGGCTTGGCCTCGGTGTGGCCGGCAACGATGCCGAAGGGGTGCTGCGCGCCTTGCCCAGCATCATGCTTCGCTATCGGGCGCATGATGCCGCCACGCGTGAGCTGGCCCGCTGGGCGCAAACCCGGCCAGAGTTTGCCCAGGTGCTGCATCCTGCGCTGACAGATTCGCCTGGCCATGCCCACTGGAAGGCACTGTGCCAGCCTGGCCCCGGTACGGCCGCCGGCCTTTTCAGCGTAATTTTCCACGCCGACCACCCAAGCGCAAAGGTAGGCGCCTTTTGCGACGCGCTGAAGCTCTTCAAGCTTGGCTATAGCTGGGGTGGCCCCATGAGCCTGGTGGTGCCCTACGATCTTGCGTCCATGCGCAGTGGCTGGCCTTCAGGGCTGGCGCGCGGGACACTGGTGCGGTTCTCCATTGGACTGGAGGACGTGGCTGATCTGCAAGCCGACCTGGCCCAGGCGTTGACTCGGGCCTTTGGCTGACTCTGGCGCAAGTCAAAGCGTGGCTGCCGTGAAATGGTAAAGTCCGCTTAACAACCTGAAAGCAAACCTTGGCAACACCCAATTACGGCTACGAAAAACGTCAGAAAGAACTGGCGAAGAAAAAGAAAAAAGAAGACAAGCTCAAGCACAAGGCCGAGCGCAAGACGGATGCGCCTGGTGAGGGTGATTCGGTTGACAACGACGGCCAGCCGGGTGAAACGCCATCCGGCGACACGCCCCAACAGCCCTGAGCACCCACAGCCCAGAGCGGCTACCGCCCCGACCTCAAGGCGGCCACCGCATCAAGCCCCGTAGCTCGCCTCATTCAACGTCATTGCCCTAGCCAGCTCAGTCATAGCCCGCACAGAGCGGTCTTGGGGTGCTATCGCTTTAGAAGCATCAAACTTCTTGAAATTTCGTTTGATCGACTGGCGGTAAATAGGGTCATAGTGCAGTTTCAGCAGGTCGCGCACCACCGGTTCAAACTGGCCTACGTGCACCAGATCCTTCCAGCTCTGCACCAGCAGCTTGCCCAGAAAATCCGTCAACACGTCGAGCCGGTCACAAAAGGCCTGCGCATCACGCACGAAGAAATCATAGTCTTCCAGCAAAAGCGCAACCCGCTCATCATCGG
>JANOAP010000026.1:0-6280 GCA_031411175.1 Rhodoferax sp.
CGCTTATCGATCCGGCCCGGTGAAATATCAATCGGGTGTCATTGGGTGACCGTTTCCTTCGGGTAGCCGCGCCAGAGGGAGCCCAAGGCGGCTGCGTCCGTGTCCCCCGACGCGTGGAAAGCACGCTCGCCTTGAATAAGCCAGAGGGCGCATCTCCTCCTTAACCTACCGCAGCCGCCTTGGACTCCCTTTGGCGCTTGAGGTTTGGCTGCGGGTCTGGTTGCTTCAACAACGCTGCCCATTTCCGTATCAAGCGGCCAGGCTGGCCCAACGCTGAAGTTAGCGACGTCTCGCACACCTCGAAGCAGAAAAGCACCTAGGGCGGATGCGGGAGGTCAAGGAGGAGACGCGCCCCACTGAACTATGCAAGGGGACAGAGTCTGCCCCGCGTCGGGGGACACGTACGCAGCCGCCCTGGGTGTTTTGCTGCGCTATTGCGAAAGCCCACCAAGGCCTACAAAACGCCAGCCACCCGCGTCTGAACCGAACACCCATGGTAATACCTTTCCATTTCATCGGGCCGGATCAATAGTTAGCGGGTGCCCAGTTGGCTTTAGCAAACATTTCCGGGCACAACGTCAATGCCGGGGTGGTTGGTGAAATTTTGATGTTGACGTTCGTCGTGTTGTATGTATACTATATTTCAAATAATGTAGTATCTATTTCATATGTGGTCCATCCTGATCGTTACCCTGCCCACGCAGCCCAATGCGGTTCGCCTGCGTATCTGGCGTGCCCTGAAGGCCCTGGGGTGCGCCGCCCTGCGTGACGGCGCTTACCTGCTGCCGCTGGAACATTCGTCAGCGCTGGATGCCTTGGGCGTGGAAGTGCGCGAACATGGCGGCACGGCTTCGGTGCTGACGCTGTCACCCAAAGACGAAGCCCAGCGGCTGGAAATACTGGCCCAGTTTGACCGCACTGATGCCTACACGGCATGGCATGAAACACTTCGCTCTGCATTGGCAGAGTTGGACGGCCTGGGCGAGACCGAAGCCCGGCGACGCGTGCGTGGCGTGGCAGATGCCTTGCAGACCTTGCAACGCATTGACTACTACCCCGGCCCGGCTGCGATGCAGGCTGAAGCCGATTTAACGGCGCTGCGCCGCGAGCTGGATGGCCGTTTTTCCAAAGGCGAACCGCAAGCCGCCAAAGGCGATCTTCCTCGGTTGGACACCGCCAGGTTCCAGGGCAAGCGCTGGGCCACTCGGGCCCGGCCGTGGGTGGACCGGCTGGCTTGCGCCTGGCTGATTCGGCGCTTCATTGACAAGGGTGCCAGCTTTGTCTGGCTGGCTGACCCGGCTAAATCGTTGAATATGGCACCCAAAAACGTCCTGGGCTTTGACTATGACGGTGCCCGCTTCACCCACGTCACCTCCGGGGGCCGTGAGTACGTGAGTTTTGAAGTGCTCCTGGCCAGCTTCGGGCTGGACCACGATGCGCGCCTTCAAGCCATCGCGCTGACTGTGCACTACCTGGACGTGGGCGGCATCCCCGTGCCGCAGGCCGCGGGGCTGGAAGCCATCCTGGGCGGCCTGCGCGAAGTGCATGCAGATGACGATGCCTTGCTGGGGGCCGCTGCTGCCGTGTTTGACGCGCTCTACGCCAATCCGGCCAACGCCGCCAACCCAGTAACAACCAAAAACCAACAAAACCCATGAACGAAAACGTCCTCCTTACCCGCCCTGCCCCCGTCAGCTTCTACGAGGCCTTTCGTTTCTGGCTGCGCCTGGGCTTCATCAGCTTTGGCGGCCCCGCAGGGCAGATTGCCATCATGCACACCGAGCTGGTGGAGCAAAAGCGCTGGATCAGCGAAAAGCGCTTTCTGCATGCGCTCAACTACTGCATGCTGCTGCCCGGGCCAGAGGCGCAGCAACTGGCCATCTACATCGGCTGGCTCATGCACCGCACCTGGGGCGGCATTGTGGCGGGCAGTTTGTTTGTGTTGCCATCGCTGTTTATCTTGATCGCGCTGTCCTGGGTGTATGTTGCCTTTGGTTCGGTGCCCATCGTGGCCGGTATCTTTTATGGCATCAAGCCTGCGGTCACGGCATTGGTGTTGCACGCTGCGCACCGCATTGGCAGCCGTGCGCTTAAAAACAATTGGTTGTGGCTGATTGCCGCTGCCGCGTTTGTTGCCATCTTTGCGCTGCACCTGCCGTTTCCCCTCATCGTGTTGAGTGCGGCTCTGATCGGTTACCTCGGCGGACGTTTTGCCCCCAACGTGTTTGTGGTGGGTGGTGGCCATGGTGCGGCCAAGGCTTCGTATGGCCTCGCGCTGATTGACGACGACACCCCCACGCCCGAACACGCCCGGTTTTCCAAAGCCTGGCTGGTCAAGATTGTGCTGACGGGCCTGGTGCTGTGGGGCGTGGCCATGGGTTTGCTGATTGCCACCGTAGGCACGCAGGGTGTGCTGACGCAGATGGGCTGGTTCTTCACCAAGGCCGCGCTGCTCACCTTTGGCGGCGCGTATGCCGTGTTGCCCTATGTTTACCAGGGCGCGGTAGAAAGCCACCAGTGGCTCAACGGCACGCAGATGATTGATGGACTGGCCTTGGGCGAAACCACACCCGGCCCGCTGATCATGGTGGTGGCCTTTGTGGGTTTTGTGGGGGGCTGGGCCAAGCAGATTTTTGGCCCCGAGGCGTTGTTCCTGGGCGGTGCCGTGGCCGCCAGTGTGGTGACCTTCTTCACTTTCTTGCCCTCGTTCATTTTCATCCTGGCGGGTGGGCCCCTGATTGAGACCACGCACGGCAACCTGAAGTTCACCGCGCCACTCACCGCCATCACCGCTGCCGTGGTGGGCGTGATTGTGAACCTGGCGCTGTTCTTTGCGTACCACGTGCTGTGGCCCACCGGGTTTGAGGGGCCGTTTGACTGGGTGTCTGCGGCCATCGCCTTGGCCGCTGCAATTGCCCTGTTCCGCTTCAAGGTCGGCGTGATTCCCCTGCTGGGCGCGTGTGCGTTGGCCGGGCTTGCCATCAAGTTGCTGTTTTGAATGCCGCCTGATTCACGTCCCGCTTCGTACGGCACTTGGCTGCGATGGGCGCAGTCAGTTCGCCGCGACTATTTTAGAAAGAAGGAAAACACCATGACCATCGCCATCCAACCCCTGCCATTCGATGCTGCCACGCTCAACGGCGTGTCTGAAAAACTGGTGCGAAGCCACCACCAGAACAACTACAGCGGGGCTGTGAAACGCCTCAACGCCATCCGTGCGGAGCTGGGAAAAACGCCCATTGCCGCGGCACCGGGTTTTGCGCTCAACGGCCTGAAGCGCGAAGAGCTGATAGCCACCAACTCCATGCTGTTGCACGAGCTGCACTTTGCCTGCCTGGGTGGTGACGGTGCGCCGATGGTGCCCGCGATGACGCTGGCCCTCAGCGCCAGCTTTGGCAGCGTAGAGCGCTGGTGCGAAGAGTTTGTGGCCATGGGCAAAGCGCTGGCCGGTGGCTCGGGCTGGGTGGTACTGACTTTCTCGCCTCGTGATGGTGCACTGGTCAATAGCTGGGCTGCGGACCACACGCAATCAGTTGCAGGCGGCGTGCCCATTTTGGCGCTGGACATGTACGAGCACGCCTACCACATGGACTTTGGTGCCAATGCTGGTGCGTGGGTAGATGCCTTCATGGTCAACATCAACTGGGCAGCGGTGTATGCCCGCTACCAGCACGCAGTGCATGGTGTGGGGGAAGAGTTTTCGGTGACGCAGGCGGACCTGTCGGGCAAATCTGCCAGAGCCGTACTGTTCGACGTGCGCCGCGCCGGTGTGTTTGAGCAGGCGAAGCAAATCTTGCCCGGAGCCGAATGGCGCGACCCGGCTACGGTGATCCAATGGGCTGCCGACCTGTCCCCCGACACCGAGGTGGTTGTCTACTGTGTTTATGGCCATGAAGTGGGCCGCTCCACCGCCTTGCGTCTGCGCGCCCAGGGCATCAACGCCAGATTTTTAAAAGGCGGTATAGATGAGTGGCAGAAGGCCAACCTGCCCCTGGCTCAAAAGTAATTGCGCCCTCACCGTCGCTTCAACTGTCACCGGAGAACGCCATGAAATGGATCACCCGCGAGCGCCCCAAGATCGACCGCATTGCCTGCCCCTGGCTGATTGCCCGGTTCATCGACAGCACACCTGAGTTTTTGTATGTTCCAGCTGCCGACGTGATGCGTGTGGCCCAGGAAACAGATGCAACGCCTTACGACGTGCCCGGCGTGGAATTCACCCACGTGGGCAGCGATTGCAGCTTTGACACTTTCATCAAAAAACACAAGCTGGCCAACATCGGTGGTCAACCGAATCAGGGCTTGATGGACCTCGCCGTGATCGTGCGTGCAGCCGACACTGACCGGCTCGACCTGGCCCCGCAAGCCGCGGGCTTGCTGGCCATCTCGCTGGGGCTGTCACGCAATTTCAACAACGACCACGAGATGCTGGCGCACGGCATGGTGATGTACGACGCGCTGTACGCCTGGTGCTGCCACGCACGCGGCGAGACGCACAACTGGGCCTACAAGTCGTGATGGCCGCGCCTGCCAAAACCGCTACTGCAAAAGTTCCTGGGTTATCAACTGCCAATGCGCTTCACTCACCGGCGTGATCGACAGCCGGTTGCCCTTGCGCAGCAGCGTCATGTCGGCCAGCGCAGGGATGGCACGCAACTCGGGCAGGTTCAGCACACGGGTCTTGCGCACGGCCTGCACGTCCACCAGCAGCCAGCGCGGCTCATCGGGTTTTGACTTGACGTCAAAGTAGGGTGACCGGGGGTCAAACTGCGTGGGGTCAGGCTTGATTTTGGACGCCACGCGGGCGATACCGACGATGCCGGGCTCGGCACAACTGGAGTGGTAGAACAGCACGCCATCGCCCACCTGCATGCCGTCACGCATGAAGTTGCGCGCCTGGTAGTTGCGCACGCCTACCCAGGGCACCGTTTTTTTGGGCGCGGCCAGCGCGTCGTCGATGGAACACTCTTCGGGTTCGGACTTCATCAGCCAGTATTGGGGCATAGCGGTCTCTCAATGGGTCTTTCTCAAAGTCAGGCGCTCAACAATTGTTTGAGCACAAACGGCAGGATACCGCCGCTGCGGTAGTAGTCCACCTCGATGGGGGTGTCCACCCGCAGTGTGACGGTGACGCTGTGCGTGGAACCATCAGCACGGGTGATGCGCAGTGTGGCATCGCTTTGCGGTGTCAGGTGGGCATCGGGAATCACGTCTATCAATTCGTTGCCCTTGAGACCCAGCGACTGCCACGAGTCCGTGCCCTTGAACTGCAAGGGCAGCACGCCCATGCCCACCAGGTTGCTGCGGTGAATGCGCTCAAAGCTCTTGGCCACCACGGCCTTGATGCCCAGCAACTGCGTGCCCTTGGCCGCCCAGTCGCGGCTGGACCCCGTGCCGTATTCCTCACCCGCAAAGACCACGGTGGGCACGCCGTCTGCGATGTATTGCATGGCGGCGTCGTAGATGAACATCTTGCTGCCAAGGTCCGGGCCATCGTGCTGGTAGAGGGTCACACCACCCTCTTCGCGCGAGCCGGTGGCGTCAGGCGGAATCATCAGGTTCTTGATGCGCACGTTGGCAAAAGTGCCACGCATCATCACGTCGTGGTTGCCGCGCCGCGCGCCGTAGCTGTTGAAGTCGGCCTTTTGCACGCCATGCGCCAGCAGCCACTGACCGGCGGGCGAGCTGGTGCCGATGGAACCGGCCGGAGAAATGTGGTCGGTAGTGATCGAATCGCCAAACAAGGCCATGATGCGTGCCTGATGCACATTTTGGGTGTCATTTGGGCCTGTAGCCCCCGTATAACTTGCTTGACCAGCTATTGAATCCATAGCGAACTCAGCAAAGAAAGGGGGCTCGGCAATGTAGGTGCTGGCAGGCCAGGTGTAGGCTTGCCCCGCCACGCCCTTGATGTTGTCCCACAGTTTGCCGGGCTCGGCTTTAACCTTGGCGTAGTTCTCGCGGAAGGCCTTGCCCTTCATGGCGTAGTTAAGCAGCTTGTTGATTTCGTCACTGGTGGGCCAGATGTCGCCGAGGTATACATCTTTGCCGCCTTTGCCCTTGCCCACAGGCTGGGTCATCAGGTCGCGGTTCACTGTGCCCGCAATCGCATACGCCACCACCAGCGGCGGGCTGGCCAGAAAGTTAGCTTTCAGATTTGGGTGAATGCGCGCCTCGAAGTTGCGATTGCCCGACAGCACGGCGGCGCAGATCAGGTTGTTGTCGACGATCGCCTCGTTGAACTCGGGCAGCAGGTCGCCGGCGTTGCCGATACAGGTGG
>JANOAP010000027.1:0-12299 GCA_031411175.1 Rhodoferax sp.
AAGCGCGGCTGGGTTGAAGAGCTGATCATGCGGCTGGCCGATTTCACCTTTGCGTTTCCGGCCATCCTGTCAGCCATCATGATGACGGCGGTATTCGGTGCCGGTATCGTCAACTCCATCATTGCCATCGGCATCTTCAACATACCCAATTTCATCCGCATCACGCGCGCGTCGGCAGTGGCCGTGTGGTCACGCGAGTACATTCTGGCGGCACGGGCCTGCGGGCTGGGGCCGCTGAGAATTACCTTCAGGCATGTGCTGCCCAATATTTCGTCCGCGCTGATTGTGCAAATCACCATCCGGTTTGCAGTGGCCATCCTGGCCGAAGCCGCGCTGTCCTATCTGGGCCTGGGCACGCAGCCACCCCAGCCGTCCTGGGGCCGCATGCTGGCAGAGGCCCAGACGCTGTTGTTTCAGGCCCCCTTGCTGGCGGTTTTCCCCGGCCTGGCCATTGTGCTGGCGGTGTTGGGTCTGAACCTGCTGGGCGACGGCATGCGTGATCTGATGGACCCACGACTGGCCCGCAAGCGCTGAACGCCTGACAACCCTTGCTCCCAATCAGCCCACCCATGCCATTGCTTGACGTCAAAAACCTGAGCGTGCAACTGCAAACCCAGCGCGGCCCCGCAGACGCAGTGCGCGACATCAGTTTTTCCCTGGCGCGCGGAGAAACGCTGGGCCTGATTGGTGAATCCGGCTGCGGCAAATCCATCACTGCCTTGTCATTGATGGGCCTGCTGCCCGAAAACGCCGTCGTACGGGGAAGCATTTGCTTTGATGGCCAGGAGCTGGTGGGCCTGCCTGATGAAACCCTGTGTGGCCTGCGCGGCAACCGCATTGGCATGGTTTTTCAGGAGCCCATGACCGCGCTGAATCCGGTGCACACCATTGGCCACCAGGTGGCCGAACCCTTGCGCCTGCACCGTGGCGCATCGCGCGACGATGCCCGCAAGCAGGCCATCGCTTTGCTGGACCGCGTGGGCATCCCCAACGCAGCGGGTCGCTTCGACGCCTACCCCCACCAGTTCTCGGGCGGCCAACGCCAGCGCATCACGATTGCCATGGCCCTGGCCTGCGGCCCTGACCTGCTGATTGCCGACGAGCCCACCACGGCACTGGACGTGACGATCCAGGGGCAGATCCTCGACCTCATCAGCGACCTGGTGCAGGAGCGGGGCATGGCCTTGATCCTGATCTCGCACGACCTGGGCGTGATTGCGCAGAACGTGTCGCGCATGATGGTCATGTACGGTGGCAGCGTGGTGGAGTCCGGGCCGACCCCCCGCGTGTTCGCCCACATGGCGCATCCCTACACGCACGGCCTGTTTGGTGCGCGGCCCCGGCTGGGTGCGGCCCGTGGCGCACGACTGACCACCATCGCGGGCACGGTGCCCGAGCTGGTAGACCTGCCCGCAGGTTGCCCGTTTTCAGACCGCTGCAGCTTCGCCGTGGCGCAATGCGCGGGCCAGCGCCCACCGGTCAGCCAGTTGGAAGGCGGCCATACGTCAAGCTGTTTTCAACTGGCCGAGGTGGCCGCCGCTTCGGCAGGCCAGCCAGCATGAGTGCGCCGCTGCTGCAAATTGACAATGTCACGCGTGACTACGTGCTGCCACGCGAACACCTGTGGCAGGCACCCGGCAAGGTCCACGCCTTGCAGGGCGTGAGCCTGACGCTGAACACCGGCACCAGCCTGGGCGTGGTGGGCGAGTCCGGCTCGGGCAAATCCACCTTGGCCAGAATGGCAATGGCGCTTGAGCAACCTAGCTCGGGTACGGTGCGCCTGCTCGGTCAGGACCTGGCGCAACTAGCCCCTGCTGATTTGCGGGCAGCGCGGCGCGACTTCCAGATGGTGTTTCAAGACCCCTACGGTTCGCTCGACCCGCGACAGAAGATTGCCGCCATCGTGAGTGAGCCGCTGTATGCATTGCAGGAGACCAGCGCGGCAGACATGCGGCAACTGGCCTCGGAGGTCTTGCAGTCCGTCGGCCTGCGCACCAGTGACCTCGACAAATACCCGCATGAATTCTCGGGCGGCCAGCGCCAGCGTGTGGCCATTGCGCGCGCGCTCATCACACGGCCCAAGCTCATCGTGGCCGATGAACCGGTGAGCGCGCTGGATGTCTCGGTGCAGGCGCAGGTGCTCAACCTGATGCAGGATTTACAACAGCAGTTTGGCGTGACCTACCTGCTGATCAGCCATGACCTGGCCGTGGTCGATCACCTGTGCGACGAAGTGGCCGTGATCTTTCAGGGGCGCGTTGTTGAGCAGGGCTCACCCGACACCCTGTTTCACCACGCCGCGCACCCCTACACACAAGCGCTGCTGGCCGCCGTGCCACGCATGGAGCCTGGTGCCAGCATGGCATCCAGAAAAAGAACATCACCCCCCCCACACCGGGTTCATCCGGCGACCGCCTGCCCCTATGCCCATCGCTGCCCTCAAGCGACGGCCCAATGCGATGCCAGCCGCCCCGAATTACGCGCCGTCGCCACTGGCCATCGGGTGGCGTGCCATCTTGCGGTCACCGCCTGAAACCCATTTTTAGTGATATTGTTTGCCGGTATTTGAAAATGCCCCAAAGTCGGTCAGTCCACGTGACTGCCGTTCCACCGTTTTTTGAAAGAAGGAAACCCTCCATGATCAACCGTCGCGCCATTCTGACGTCTTCAGCCACCAGTGCAGCGCTGGTATCTCTGCCATTTGACGCACTGGCCCAGGGGAAAAAAGACACTGTTGTACTGGGCATGACGCTGGAGCCCACGCCGGGGCTGGACCCCACGGGGGGCGCGGCTTCCAGCATTGCCGAGATCTCCCACTACAACATTTTTGAAACGCTGACCAAGATCAACAGCGATGGCTCGGTGTCGCCGCTGCTGGCTGAAAAATGGGAAGTCTCGCCCGACCTCAAGACCTACACGTTCACCCTGCGCAAGGGCGTCAAGTTTCACAACGGCGAGCCCTTCGATGCCAAGGCGGTGAAGTTTTCGTTCGAGCGTGCGGCTGGCGAAAAAAGCACCAACAAGGACAAGCGCACCTTCAGCAGCATGGAAAGCGTGGCCGCCATTGACGACCACACGGTGGTGATCCTCAACAAGGAGCTGGACCCGGACTTTTTGTTCCTGATGGGCCAGGCCACCGCCATCATCGTCGAGCCCAAAAGCGTGGACACCAATGCCACCAAGCCCGTGGGCACAGGCCCGTACAAGCTTGACGTCTGGAACAAAGGCTCGTCCATCTCCCTGGCCAAGTGGGATGGCTACCGCACCGCTGCCGCTGTCAAGATCAAGAAAGTGACTTTCCGCTTCATCAGCGACCCGGCGGCCCAGGTGGCGGCCTTGCTGGCCGGCGACATTGATGCGTTCCCGCGCGTCACGCCCCGCAGCGTGCCGCAGTTCAAGAACAATACGAAGTTTCAGGTGGTCATAGGCGGCTCGCGTGCCAAGACCATTCTGGCCATCAACAACAAGAAGAAGCCGCTGGATGACGTGCGGGTGCGCCGCGCCATTGCAGCGGCCATTGACCGCAAGGCCGTGGTTGAGGGCGCTGGCGACGGCTATGGCACGCCCATCGGCAGCCACTATGTGCCCGGCGGCTTTGGTTTTGTAGACACCACCGGCATCAACCCCTTCAACATTGAAAAGGCCAAGGCTTTGCTGGCCGAGGCCGGTATCAAGACCCCGCTGGAATTGAGCCTGAAGCTGCCACCGCCACCCTACGCCCGGCAGGGTGGCGAGGTGATCGCTGCGCAACTGGCCAAGATCGGCATCATTGCCAAGATCGAAAATGTGGAGTGGGCGCAGTGGCTCAGCGGCACCTACACCAACAAGAATTACGACCTCACCATCATTTCGCACGTGGAGCCGTTTGACCTGGGCAACTTCACCAAGAAAGACTACTACTGGGGCTATGACAACCCCAAGTTCAACGAACTGTTCGACAAGATCAAGAACAGCCCGCGCGCGGCCGACCGCGCCAAGCTGCTGGGCGACGCACAGCGCATGCTGGCCAATGACGCCGTGCATGGCTTCCTCTACCAACCCCAGTGGATCACGCTGGCCAACAAGAACCTCAAGGGTTTGTGGAAAGACATGCCCATCTTCGTCAACGACCTCGCTGCCCTCTCCTGGGCATGAGCAGGTAGCCCCCACGCTTGTCACTTCGTGTACCTCGCTGCCCCCCGAGGGGGCTAATCTTCCTAGGGGCGGCCCGTCGGAAGATTGCCCGTCAACACCATGACACTCCATAGTCTCACCGCGCACGAACTGCTGCGCGCCTACCGCAAGCGTGATCTTTCACCCGTCGAGGTGACGCAGTCGGTACTGGACCACATCGCGCGGTGGGAGCCGCACATCCACGCCACCTGGCTGTTGCGCCCCGAGTTGGCCCTGGCGCAGGCCCGTGCGTCTGAAGCGCGCTGGCTGCGGGGCGAACCCTGTGGCCTGCTGGACGGCGTGCCGATCACGATCAAAGACAACATCGCAACCCAGGGTGACCCCACGCCCGTCGGCACGGCGGCCACACCCTTGACACCTGCGGCGGCAGACGCACCCCCCGCAGCGCGCATGCGGGAAGCCGGTGCCGTGATGGTCTCCAAAACCACCATGCCTGACTACGGCATGCTGTCATCAGGCTTGTCCACCTTTCACCCACTGGCGCGCAATCCGTGGGATCTCACCAAAACGCCCGGCGGCTCCAGCTCGGGTGCCGGGGCAGCTGCTGCGGCTGGCTATGGGCCGCTGCACATTGGCACGGACATTGGCGGCTCGCTACGACTGCCAGCGGGCTGGTGCGGCATCTTCACCCTGAAACCCAGTCTGGGCCGCATCCCCATTGACCCACCCTACACCGGGCGCGCCGCAGGCCCCATGACGCGCACCGTGCTTGACGCCGCCCTGATGATGAAGGTGCTCTCAAAGCCCGATGCGCGTGACAGCATGAGCCTGCCCTATCAGGAACTGGCCTGGGATGACGTTGCCATAGGTGTTGACGCAGGCTCTGGCATGCTCCAGGGCCTGAAAATTGGCCTGATGCTCGATGCCGGTTGCGGCCTGACTGTGCAGCCCGAAGTGCGCGCTGCGATTGAGGCGGCGGCCAAGCTGTTTGAGCAGGCCGGTGCGATTGTGGAACCCATGAAACCCTTCATGACACCTGCCATGCTGAGCGGCCTGGACCACGCTTGGCGCATGCGGTCGCACATGGACCTGGCCACACTCCCGCCGCACATCAAAGACAAAGTATTGCCCTATATCATTCAGTGGGCAGACAGCGCCGCTGGCATGACCGGCCCCGAGGTGTACGCCGCCACCAGCCAGACGCACGCAACGCGCGTGGCCGCTGTGAACGCCTGCCGCCCTTATGACTACGTGATATCGCCCACCTCACCCGTGCCCGCCTTTGCGGCCGAGCTGCCCTCCCCCACCAACGACCCGTTTCATGGGCTGGAGCACATCGGTTTCACCGTGCCCTACAACATGTCAGAGCAGCCTGCCGCCAGCGTTAATTGCGGCTACACCCAAAGCGGCCTGCCCATTGGCTTGCAGATTGCGGGCCAGCGCTTTGACGACGTGGGCGTGCTGCGTGTGTCACGTGCGTTCGAGCTGATGCGTGCGCCACAGCGCGCCTGGCCCGTGGCTCCACCCCCACGCTGACCCGGAGCCTGCCATGTTGACGGACAGCCTGGGCAACGCGGTCACCCTGCACGACACCACCAGCCTCGCCGCCGTCAATGACTTCGTCGAAGGCTTCATCGCCTGCGAAGCGCGCGCGGTCAACGTGCTCAGCCTGGCAGATGCCGACCACAGCCCTCTTGTGCAAGCGTACTGTGCCGCCTTGCACATGTTTGCGGAGTCGCGCGAAGGCCCGCGCAATGCACAGCCCTTCATGGCGCGTGCGCTCAAAGCTGTGGCGCACTCACCCGATGTCACACCGCGCGAAAGGCGTTTTGTGGCGGCCATTGCGGCCTGGGTGAATGGCGACATACCGCGTGCCATTCAATTGCATGAAGAGCAGGCGCGGGAATTTCCGCGTGACCTGGTCTCGCTCAAACTCGGCCATTACCATTTGTTCAACGCGGGCGACTCGCCGGGCATGTTGCGCCTGGCCCTGATGGCCTTGCCTGCGGCGGCTGACGTGCCCTACATGCACGGCATGGCCGCCTTTGCCTGGGAACAGTGCCATCTGCTGGACCAGGCTGAGGCCGCCGCACGCAAGGCCATTGCCATGCGCCGCAAGGAGCCCTGGGCGCACCATGCACTGGCCCACGTTTTGCTAACCACAGGCCGCATCAACGAGGGGCAGGCCTTCATGCGCGACGTGAGCCCCGCCTGGACCGGGCTGAACTCCTTCATGGTGACGCACAACTGGTGGCACCAGGCCCTGTTCGCGCTAGAGCTGGACCAGCATGACGAGGCTCTGCGCCTGTATGACTCACACGTGTGGGGCGTGGTCAAAGGCTATTCGCAAGACCAGATTGGTGCCGTGTCACTGCTGGCCCGCCTGGAGCTGACAGGCGTTAATGTGGGTGAGCGCTGGCAAGACGTGGCCAACCATCTGCTCACGCGGCTGGACGACCACGTACTGCCGTTTCTGGACGTGCAGTACCTCTATGGCCTGGCGCGCGCCGGGCGGCCGCAGGCGCAAACCCTGCTAACCCATATAGAGGCCTTTGCTGCGGGTGACGGGCCTGGCCGAGCCGTCTGGCAGTCTGTAGCCCTCCCCGCCAGCCACGGCCTGCTGGCCCATGCCCAGGGTGACTACACCCGTGCCGCACAAGCACTGGGCACGGCCCTTCCGCGCATGCTGGAGATAGGTGGCAGCCATGCACAGCGTGATCTGTTTGAACAAATTTATCTGGATGCCCTGATGCACACCGGCCAGTGGGTAGCGGCGCAAAACATCGTGCAGCAGCGCCTGCGTGGCCAGCCTGAATCGGCCCGGCTCAAACGCCAGGCCCGGCAAATCTACCCCGCCTTGGGGCTAGATGCCGCCCTGGCCACCCTGGCCTGATCGTAGACCGGCTGGGCAGGCATGCCGGTCAGATGCTGCGTGTCGGCCCAACCCGTCACCTCCAGCTTCAGGTCACCCCCAACGCCCGACACACGGACGCGGTTGATGCCGCCATTGGGAATCTCGCTCTGGCGCGGGCCACTCAAGGGCAGCGCGCGCGCCGTGCGGTAAACCATGTCCAGCACGCCACCGTGGGTCACCACCACCAAGGTCTTGTGCTGGTGGGCTTCAACCAGCGCGTGGATAGCCGCCATCACCCGCGCATGGAACTGGCGCGTGCTCTCGCCACCGGTGAAGGCAAAGTCGGGGTCGAACCGCGTCCACTGCGCCCAGGCGTCGGGGAACTGCGTCTGGATATCTTCCACCCGCATGCCGTCCTTCACCCCAAAATTCTGTTCGCGCAGCCCGGCATTCAATTCAGCTACCAGTGCGGGCATTTGCGCACGCAACTGGCCAATCGGCGCGGCCGTCTGCTGTGTGCGGATCAGGTCGCTGGCCAGCAGATGGTGAAAGCCCTCGCCCGCCAGCCGCACACCCACACGCCGCGCCTGCTCCAGCCCCATGGCGTTGAGCGGCACGTCCACCTGGCCCTGAAAGCGCAGCTCGCGGTTCCAATCAGTTTCGCCATGTCGGATGAGGATGAGTTCGGTCACGGGGGATGCAAGCGTTGGCACGGGGCCAGAGGGTCAGTCGGAAAAATCAATATACGCGATTCAGGCTGACCTGCAAATGACGGCGGACAATTTGTGCCAACTACACTGCACGCCACATGACATCCGCATCACCACCCCAGCGACCAAGACTATTACTGTTGCCCGGCCTGGCGTCCAACGCCGTGATGTGGCAGCACCAGTTGGCGGCCCTGCCCGCGCACCTGAACGCCACCGTCACCGACGTTCACTTTCGCTTTGGCACCGTACCTGCCATGGCACAAGCACTGCTCAACGAGCATCCCGGCGAGTTGATTTTGTGCGGTGCCTCCATGAGCGGCATTCTGGCCATGGAAGCGGTGCGCCAGGCACCGGAGCGCATCAAGGGCCTGGCCTTGCTCGGCACCAACGCGCGGCCAGAAACACCCGAGATGCACACCCTGCGTGAAAACGCCATCACCTGGTTTGAACAGGGCCGCGCCAAAGAGCTGTTGCTGGCCAACACCCTGCTGGCCTTTCACCCCAGCCGGGCGCGCGACACCACCCTGACGCAAACTTATCTGGACTTCGTGCTGGCGGCAGGCACCAACCAGCTCATCCGCCAGAACCGCGCCATCATGGCCCGGCCCGATGCGCGCCTGCATTTGCCCCGTGTGACCTGCCCCACGCTGGTGCTGTGCGGTGATTCAGACCAGCTCACACCGCCCGAATGCTCGCGCGAGATTGCCGGGTTGATCGCAGGGGCTGAGCTGCATTTCATCGCGCAATGCGGGCATATGCTGACCATGGAGCGGCCACGTGAAGTGAATGCGCTTTTGTTGGACTGGCTGGGTCGTTTGTGACGGTGAAAGCGGAAGCGACACCGTATTGCTTCTATTTTTATAGCGAACTATTCAATATTCGAATGGGCTGGATACCAATTACTATTTCTCCGTTGGGTGCAACTGTCACCGGCCGGAGACGCAATGGGTCACGAAACTACTTTCCCATGAGCGCCTTGACATCCTCAACGAGAAATTGCCATTGGGGTGAGTTCTCGAACTCATACCCCTTGTTCAACTTCCAGAGTCTCGTCATCGTAGCCTTCTCGTCGGGCTCGGCTGCCGAACCCTGTGCCGTGCGGTACAGGTAAGCAACGAGGGAGGCACGTGCTCCAACATAGCAGTGCATCAGCGTCGGCTTGGTCTGCAATTGGTCCAACAGCTTCACGGCAGCCACTACTTCATTTGGGTCCGGCTTCTCCCATTTCAGAGGGACAGAGTAGTACTCCATGCCAGCAGCCTCGACGAGCTTCTTTTCATCACCAACAGCATCAGGATTGCTGTCTGCTGAAGCCACGTTGATGACCACCTTGTAGCCCGCCGCCGCAATAGCGGCGAACTGATTTCGCTTGGGTTGTCCAGATACAGCGAGAGTGGGCGTGTATTGATGGAATTTCTGAATTGCGGGCACTGGCTCGGCAGCATGTGCCAGAGAAAAGGTCCAACAAGCAAGTGGGGCAAGTGCCAATCGTGCCTTCATGCAACCTCCAAAAATAGGGACTCGGTTTTAAGTACATGCTGTTGATGGCGATTCGTGCACACGACCAAAGATACTTCCAAATAAATAGCAAACTATTTAATAAATACGGGGGCTATAGCCATATTTCAACCGGAAATCCATCCACAAACCGGTCAAAAAGACGCCCGCAGTGGGCCTCCCAAGCTTCCGACCTACGGCTTGACCTGCGCCCGCACCTTCTCCATCAGCCTGGCCAGCACACCGGGCGAGACGAACTTGTCCACCTCGCCACCCAGCAGGGCAATCTCGCGCACAAAGGTGCTGGAGACAAACTGGTATTTGTCGCTGGGCGTGAGGAACACGGTTTCCACGTCGGGCATCAGGCTGCGGTTCATGCCGGCCAGCTGGAACTCGTAGTCAAAGTCGGTCACCGCACGCAGGCCGCGCACCACGGCCTTGGCGCCATGTCCCACCACAAAGTCGCGCAGCAGGCCGCTGTAGCTTTCAACTTCCACCTGGGGATAAATCTGCACGGCCTCGCGCATCATGGCAAGCCGCTCCTCCAGGTTGAATAGGGCGTTTTTCTTGTGATGCCCGGCGGCCACCGCCACAATTACGCGGCCAAAGAGCTGCGTGGCACGGCGCACGATGTCTTCATGCCCATGGGTCACCGGGTCAAAGGTGCCCGGGTAAACGGCGATGACGTTGTTGGCCATGTCCTCTCCTCCTTGAACGATTGAAGAAGCCTGTGTCCGCTGTCTTGCGTATTATGGCGGGCAGGGGCAGAGGCAACATTCGCCGCATTATGCAGCGCCGCAAGCCAGGGCGGCCAAACGCCGTCAACCGCTGATGCGCTTGAGAAGATGGGCATGCACCGCCCCCGCCTTGAGGTGCCGGTGCAACATCAAGCCGCAGGCCTGCAACTTGTCGTCTGCCCACTTCACAGGGGCCTCCAGATAGACGTAGCCGTCCGGTGCGACTGCGCGGGCTGCGGCAGCCAGCGCGGGCTCGAACAAGGCCGAGTCAAAAGGCGGGTCCAGAAAAATCGCGTTCATGCTGCCTTCACCCAGTTGCCTCAGCGCCGCCACACCGTCACCGCGCGTAATCTGGGTGCCACTGGCCTGGAGCTGAATCTGCACGCGCTTGAGCTGGTCTACCAGGTGCGAGTCGTGCTCCAGCATGCGCACCTCGGTAGCCCCGCGCGACGCGGCTTCAAACCCGAGGGCACCGGTGCCTGCAAACGCGTCAATGCAGCGCCAGCCCGTCAGATCCTGGCCTAGCCAGTTGAACAGCGTTTCGCGCACGCGGTCTGGCGTGGGGCGCAGGCCGGGCTTGTCGGACACCTTGAGTTTGGTGCGCTTCCATTGGCCGCCGATGATGCGGACCTCATGCGGGGCTGTGGCGGTTGAGCGCACTTTTTTCTTGACAATGGGTTTGCCGGTGGGCGCATCAGGCTGGTTTTTTTCAGGTTTTTTCATCGCGCAAGCTTAAGCCATGGCACCCCAAGCCGACACAAACCGATCAGGAAGCCCCGCCCACCACCACCGTCACCATGCGCTCGGGTTGAAGTTTGCGTGCAAAGGCCGCGCGGATGTCGGCCGCAGTGATCTTTTCGACCTGCTTCGTCCAGGTGTCCAGATAGTCAAGCGGCAGCCGGTTCCAGGCGATGTTGGACACGTTGCCCAGCAGTTTGCTGTTGGTGTCTATCAGCAGGGGGAAGCCGCCAATCAGGTTGCTTTTGGCAGCCACCAGCTCTGCGTCTGTGGGGCCTTCGGCCACAAACTTTTTCAATACCTCGCGTGAGACCTGCACGGCCTGCTCGGTCTGGTCCGGGCGGGTTTGAAGGCCAATGGTGAAGGCACCGGCATGCAGCCCTGGCGAGAAGTTGCTGTACACGCTGTAGCTCAGGCCCCGCTTCTCGCGCACCTCGGTGGTCAGGCGCGACACAAAACCGCCACCGCCCAACGTGTAGTTGCCCACCGTCAAGGCGAAGAAATCCGGGTCGTCGCGCTTGAAGCCCGGCTGGCCTATTAGCACGTGCGCCTGGGCAGATTCAAACGCAATGCGCTCGTCTTTCGCCTGCGTTAGCGGCGCAACTTCTGCCACGGCGGGCAATGGCGCGCAACTGGCACCGGATGCAGCAGCGGGCGGTTTCAGGCGCGACAGCAATTGGCTCACCAGCGTGTCGGCCTGCGCACGCGTGACCGCACCCACGATGGTCACCACGGCGCGGCAGGGCTGGATGGCACTGGCGTACAGCGCCGCCATGTCGGCCACGCTGATGTTGGCCAGTGCGCTTTCAGTCATTTCCTGGCCATAGGGGTGCCCGCTGTACACCGCAGCGGCATAGGCCCGCCCGGCAATACTGGCTGGCCGGGTGCGTGACTCCTTGAGCGAGGCGTTCATGCGTTCACGGTCACGCAGCCAGATGTCTTGGGGGAATGACGGCTCGCCCATCTGGCGCGCGGCCAGGGCCACAGCTTTGGGCAGCAGGTCCGGGTAGGTGAGTGAGCGCAGCGAGAAGCTCATGCGGTCTGCACTCGCCCCGACTGAATACGACGCACCCAGGTCGGCCCAGGCTTCGCCCAGCGAGTTTTCGTCCAGTCCAGGCAGGCCGTCCTGTGCCCGCACACCTTTCTCAAGAATCTCGGCCGTCATGCTCGCCAGCCCCGCCTTGCCGGGCGGGTCGCGCCGGCTGCCGGCGTCGAAATCGACTTGCACATCGAGCATCGCGATGGCCGGGCTTTCAACCAGATAGACTTTTGCGCCGCTGGCCTGCGTCCAGTGCTGGATGGGAATCGTCGCCAGCGCGTTTAGATGAATGAAAAGGCCTGCAGCGCTTATGCAGAGCGCGCGAGAAGCTATGTTTTTTGTAGCAATCAGCATAAAGATCAATAATTCCCGGTTCAGGATGCGGCTCAGCGCAGATCGGCGCCGGCGGGCGGAGCGGGCGGGCGCGGCTTGCGATTCGGATCCGGCGCTTGCGGCAGCAGGGTTGCCAGCGTCATCTGGTCGTCGCCGAAATATTTGGCGGCAACGGCCTGCACTTCGGCTGCGGTGACGGTGCGCAGCCGGGCGATCAGGCGGGTGCCGGCATCGAGCGGCAGGCCCTGAATCCAGTTGGAGCCGAGTTCGCGCGCCTG
>JANOAP010000028.1:0-3889 GCA_031411175.1 Rhodoferax sp.
TCCAGGCCGGTGCTATTGACATGCGTGGCGGAAGGCTGTCTTCCCAGGAAGCCGCGGGCAATAAATTACCGCTGACGATGGGTCATGAAATTGTGGGTGAAATTGTTGACATGGGGCCCGATGTGAGGGGCGTGAGCCTGGGCGAGCACGTCATCGTGTACCCGTGGTTGGGCTGTGGCATCTGCCCAACCTGTGTGAGCGGCGATGAGCAACTGTGCTCCAAGGCCAACCTGAGCATGGGCATCAAGCTGCCGGGCGGTTTTGGCGACCTGGTGCGCATGAGCCACGAGCGCTATCTGGTGCCTTTTGGCACGCTGGACCCGGCCCGTGCGGCCACCTTCGCCTGCGCAGGCATCACCGCCTATGGTGCCATCAAGAAGCTGCCCGCGACCACGGCAGACGACTGGGTGGCCGTGATTGGCTGCGGTGGCGTGGGCATGACGGCTGTGGCGCTGCTGTCGGCCACGCAGGCTGGCCGCATCGTGGCGATTGACCCGGACCCGGCCAAGCGCGAAGCAGCCCTGAAACACGGCGCGTCACTGGCATTTGACCCGGGCGTCAAAGGTGTCTTGAAGGAGATTGCCGTCGCATGCGGTGGCAACATTGCGGGCGCGGTTGACTTTGTGGGCGCCGAGTCCAGCTCCGGCTTTGCCGTCAACATCGTGCGTCGCGCCGGACAAGTGGTGATCGTGGGCTTGTTTGGCGGCGAGTTCCGCTTGCCGCTGCCGATGTTCATCTTCAAGTCGCTATCGGTCACGGGATCGTACACAGGTGGCGTGCATTTGTTGCGTGAACTGGTGGCTCTGGCGCAAAAGGTGACGCTCCCCACCATCCCCATTGAGTTGAGACCCCTGAGCGCCGTCAACCAGTCGCTGGATGACCTTGCCAAGGGCCGGATTGTTGGGCGCGTGGTGCTTCAGCCTTGAGCCCTTCAGGAGGTTCGGCCGAAGGTGTGGCGGCCGATACGGAGTCGGCCTATGCCTGGATACGCCTGGTGGTGTCGCTGGCGCTGATGACCATCGGCGGCGCAGGCATGTATTCGGTGACGGTGGTGCTGCCGCGCATTCAGGCCGAGTTTGGCGTGGCGCGGGCCGATGCCTCGCTGCCGTACACGTTGACCATGGTCGGCTTCGGGCTGGGCGGCATCCTGATGGGTCGGTTAGCGGACCGTTTTGGCGTGATGATGCCCGTGTTGATCGGTGCGGTGTGCTTGGGCTTTGGCTTCATTGGCGCAGGCTATGCGGGTAGCCTGTGGCAATTTAGCCTGGCGCAGGGCATTCTGATGGGGCTGCTGGGCACGTCGGCGACGTTTGCACCGCTGGTGGCCGACACGTCGCAGTGGTTCACGCGCCGGCGCGGCATTGCCCTGGCCATTTGCATGAGCGGCAACTACCTGGCGGGTGCCGTGTGGCCACCCATCATTCAACACTTTGTGGACAGCGTGGGCTGGCGCCAGACTTACATCGGCATCGGTGTGTTTTGCCTGGTATCGATGCTGCCTTTGGCGCTCTTCCTGCGACGCAGGCCACCCGTGCTGCCAGCGATGGCCGCAGCGAGCCCGGCGGTGCAATCATCCATTGGTCCGGACCCACAACGGCCTCTGGGTCTTTCGCCTGCAACTCTGCAAATCCTGCTGTGTGTGGCCGGTTTGTCCTGCTGCGTGGCGATGTCCATGCCGCAAGTTCACATCGTGGCGTACTGCGGTGACCTGGGTTTTGGGGCCGCGCGTGGTGCCGAAATGCTGTCGTTGATGTTGGGCATGGGTGTCGTCAGCCGCCTGGCATCGGGCTGGATATCGGATCACATCGGCGGCCTGCGCACGCTGCTGCTGGGCTCGGTGCTGCAGGGCGGTGCATTGCTGATGTTTCTGCCGTTTGACGGCCTGGTGCCACTGTACGTGGTGTCAGGCATGTTTGGCCTGTTTCAGGGCGGCATCGTACCGAGCTACGCGCTGATCGTGCGCGAATACTTCACGCCGCAGGAGGCCGGTGCCCGCGTTGGCACCGTGCTGATGGCCACGCTGTTTGGCATGGCCCTGGGCGGCTGGATGTCGGGAGTGATCTTCGATATGACCGGCTCGTACAAGGCCGCCTTTGTGAACGGCATTGTGTTCAACCTGCTCAATGTCAGCATCGTGCTGTTCTTGTTGTACCGTGTGCGGCTACTTCGTACGTCACGGCTGGCAGTCTGATTTACGCCCCCCTCATTTCTCACTATCCCTCATTCGACCTCACTCGACAACAAAGACCACCATGAAGCGCCTCCTCAGCACCCTTTTTGCCACCAGCCTTATCGCCGGTTGTGCCAGTAACGTCGCCCCTTCGGGCTCATCTGGCCCCCTGGCTTTGAAAACCATGGGCTCCTTCCATGTGGGCGGGCGCGAAGTCACCCTGTCGGGTAAGCCTGTCAAGGAAGTGATGATGACCCAGGGCGGCGTGCCCGCCAAAATTGACCCCAATGGCACCTACCAGGTAGAGCAGATGTACGTTCAGTATTTCGTGCCAGCCGTTGAAAAAGGCAAGCTGCCGCTGCTGATGTGGCACGGCGGTGGCCTGACCGGGGTGACCTACGAGACCACGCCGGATGGTCGTGAGGGCTGGCTCAATTACTTCATCAATCAGGGCTGGACGGTTTACAACAGCGATGCCGTGGAGCGTGGCCGTTCAGGGTGGGCTATGTTCCCCGACGTGTTCACCACCGACCCTATTTTTCTGACCAAGGACAACCCCTTTGAGCGGTTTCGTATCGGCGCAGGCCCCGGCAGCTACAACCGGGACGTGAGCCAGATGAAACCCCTGCCGGGCAGCCAGTTCCCCATGGAAGGGTATGACAACTTCACCAAGCAGGGTGTGCCGCGCTGGACAAGTACCGATGCGCCCATCATCGCGGCCTACACCGCTCTGGTCGACAAGGTCTGCCCCTGCATCGTGCTGGCGCATTCGCAAGGGGGCCCGTTTGCTTACCGCGTGGCCCAGGCGCGGCCTGACAAGGTCAAGGCGTTGGTACTGGTAGAGCCCGCAGGCACCGGTGACCCGGCCCAGGCCGCAGTGCTGAAGAACACGCTGAACGTCAGCATCTATGGCGACTTCATTGCGCAGGACGCACGCTGGCCCACCATCAAGGCCAACAACCTCAAGTTTCAGGAGGCCATTCGTGCGGCGGGCGGCAAGCCCGAGGTGATCGACCTGCCCGCCGTAGGCATCAAGGGCAATAGCCACATGCTCATGATGGACCGCAATAACCTGGAGGTGGCCGCGTTGATTCAGCAGTGGCTGGTGAAGCAGGGGTTGACGAACTGAGGAAAGGGTGAGGAACGGGCTCACGAACATTGGAGTGCCGCCATGGCCAGCCTGAATGCGCACCCCCCTCAACGCCGCCAGCTATTGGCGCTGGCTGCGGCAAGCGCTGCATCAGTCTGGTTGCCGCGCAGCGCGTGGAGCCAGCCCAAATTCAGCAGTGATCCGTTCACCCTGGGCGTCGCCAGCGGGTCTCCAACCCATGACTCAGTGGTGCTTTGGACGCGCCTGCTACCCCAGGGGTTATTGGCGCGCGGGCTGGGCAAGGAGGCGATCACCGTTCGCTGGGAAGTCGCCCGCGACGACAAGTTCGCGATGGTGGTTCAAAGCGGGCAGACGCAAGCGTTGTCTGAACTGGCGCACAGCGTGCACGCTGAAGTATTGGGGCTGGAGCCAGACCGCTGGTATTTCTACCGTTTCATGGCGGCTGACGCCGTGAGCCCGGTGGGGCGAACCCGAACCTTCCCCGCGCCCGATGCTGTGGTCAACAGCTTGCGCCTGGCGTATGCCTCATGCCAGCGCTGGGAGCACGGTTTTTTTAGCGCCTACCGCCATATGCGCGAGGAAAACCTGGACGCGGTCATGTTTCTGGG
>JANOAP010000029.1:0-2950 GCA_031411175.1 Rhodoferax sp.
CACTATTGGAGAAGTACTTTCAGTACAAGGATGAGTATTCTGCAGCCAATGAAGCCTATGTGGACCTACGTATCAAATCCACTTGGTCCACGCTTGATGGATTGGCCTTTCAATCAAAGGGGCTTGCATTCAAGACCAAACGTGACGATGCCAAAGCCAAATGGGAAGTGCTCGGGAAAAAGAATCAATACGACGATATCCAGGCGCAGATCACCAGTTTGCGCAACAAGCGCTCGCCGGCCATTTGGCTGGCCGAGGCACTAGCGCGCTTCAATGATATTCCCGAGGGCCAGAATGCTGTATTCGGCGAAGCCCGGATCACGATTCCCTATCCCGGCGGCTTCGCCCAAAGCCCGGGTGGATGGAGCAATTTTTCCTTCGAAACCTCGCATGTCGAGAAGTTGGACCAGACAACGCACACCAACTGGAAGGCGGGTGGTGGCATAAAGTGGAGCTCACTGAAGCTGGGGGGCGGCGCGAGCAGCAGTACAGACACCGCATTGCATATCAATAACACCGACGGATTCACAATCAAGATGGAGGTCGCGCAGATTCCACTGATCCGACAGTGGTTTGACCCATGGTTCCTACGTTCTGAATTTTGGCGCTTTAAACCGGGTTCAATTGAGGCGGAAAGCGGTGATGTGGTCTCAGATGGCGGCTCGCCCCCTAAAGGCTTGGCGGTTGGTTACCCGGTCACGGCGATTTTTGTGCGCGACGTCCAAATCACGTTGGCCGAGCTCAAGGACACCTCCAGCGAGCTCTATAAAACTTTAAAGGTGGATGGCGGAGGCGGTTGGGGTCTTGGTGCGCTGAGCATCAAGGGCGGCTATGAGCGCAACGGCGAAGTCAAAACTCAAAAAAGCACCGTTGACAAGGCAACCGGAACGCTGACTGTCGAAGGCCTGCAACTGGTGGGTTTCATGTGCGAAGAGGTCGGTATGTCGCCCGACCCGAAAGAGGGATTGACTTGGCTCGGAGGGCAGTAAGGTGGCCTCGTTTGCCATCGCACTCGCGGCTGCTTTGGCGTGCGCAACCGAAAGCCAAAGCGCGGCAGCAGGTCAATATTTGACCTTCCCTGGTTTCCGGTTTCCGGTGGCAAATGCGGGTCTTATTCCAGACGGTAGCCCTGACAGCTTTGACTTCACACACCGGATCAACATGATCCCCGTCGACCCGCCAGTACTGCGGTTGAGCGGGAAATTGGTGTGGGAAGAGTACGCCAGAATTTTGCGCACGGCTGAGCAGTCAATTGATTCGCCACCCGGCGAAAAGACCGCACTGCGCTTTGCTGAAGCCACGGCGAGGCTCGGAGATGGTCGGATGACGCCTGCGGAAAACATTTTTTACCTGACCGGCACCGTAC
Organism: Rhodoferax sp.; assembly: GCA_031411175.1. GTDB lineage: Bacteria > Pseudomonadota > Gammaproteobacteria > Burkholderiales > Burkholderiaceae_C > JANYCG01. The sequence continues at coordinate 1,367 of JANOAP010000029.1, forward strand.
CGCATAGTTTGACCGTTGACAACGACTGGACAACGGTTGCGCTGCCTGAGGCGCATCTTGCAGTACGGGCAGCTGCGTTGAGCGACATGGCAAAGTCCTGGCTTCCACGGATGAACACCCTGCCCCAACTCGGTGACGAGTTCATCAAGGGTGTGTCATTTCAAATCGCATCACTGGCAGTACTGCGGCCATGGTTTGATCCAGATGTGCTCAATTTGCGTGGCTGGCGCATAACGGGTGACGAGATATCCGATGGGAAAACCCCACCGCGCGGTCGATTACCCGGTTACTGCACACGGCTGATCGTTGTTAGGAATTTGACATTCATTGTGGGTGATGATGCACTGCCCGAGACGGGTAGCAATGTGATGTTCAGGTCTGTACCAGGTGCCGTGTCAGATGCGGGACTGGCGGATCCATCAGCAGCCATTCTAGAACTGGCCTTACCTAGTGAAGAAGCTCACTCCACTCCCTCGCTCGGAGACGATGCTGGAGAAATAGCCGACCAGATCACGAACTTACGCTTCTGGACCGAATCGGAGCTGGGGCAACGGCCTGAGATCGCGCCTCGGGGTGGGGAGCGGTTCCCCGTGCCATTGCGTTTCGATGTCACGTCCGCCCGCCTTGCTGCGCAAACACGGGGGAACACCACTCTTGTCGAGCTCAAAGCAGCGCAAGAAAAACTGGAATCCATCAAAGCAATTCAGAGAATTTCACGATTTGGACAGGGTTTTTTGGATGGACTGGAAGTGCAAGTACAGCAGGCCCTGCGGCGAACTAAAAGTGCCACAAACGCTATTGCTTTGCTTGATCAATTGGGTGGATTCGCTGGTTCTGATCTACCTCACGCCATCGCCTTAGTTTGCGACGCGGTGGCACGTTGCCCAAACCCGGATACCTCGTTTTTTCCTGCCTAGTAGCGGCCTTCAACCAAAGGAGAATTTCAATGAAATCAGGCGACTACATGCTCTGCGCATTTGAAGGCGGAGCATCTCAAAACCCCGATACATTTCCGTCTCAAATCGAGATGATGGACGACGTATCCCAGGTGGCCTCCATCACGCTTCTTGATGGCGGACTTGCTTTGAATGTCAAATACACGGCCAATCCCGTAGAAGCATGGGATGCCACTGGCCCCCAGGGCGAGCCATACCGGCTCGTAACACATGATGTCTTTGAACTTGAACCATCAACGCCTGCGACAGGAGACGTCGCACTGGTTGGTTTTACCGATGGGTCACGTTACCTTTGTTATGTGCAGGCGGCTGGTAACCAAGTCGATCTTCAGCTCTACCACATCCCCTATCTACACCTCACACTTAATATGGACACCCTGACGGCGTCAGACTTGCCAGGACATCCCCCCGGGGAAGTCATTGCGTCTCTACAACGCTGTGTCTTAAACAAAGTGGTGCCATCGGAGCGACCGTTCGCTCCATTTTCAGGTGGTTGGTGTTCACTCGCCACACGGCGCGATGCACACCCCAGCCGGATTGGTGGAGCCATCACCCCTTTCGCTATTGTGCTGCACACGACCGACATGGTTCCCGGCAGCTTCAATGGGTTGATACACCGTTGGCAGAC
>JANOAP010000030.1:0-13786 GCA_031411175.1 Rhodoferax sp.
GGCGGACCCGCAATGACCGATCTGCTCGGCGGCACGTTGAAAGTGCTGTTCGCCAGCGTGGCGACCGTCAAGTCTTCCATTGAGGCCGGCAAGATCCGTCCGCTTGCCGTGGTGGAGAGCAAGCGGTTCCACGGACTGCCCAATGTGCCGACGATCGGCGAAACCGTGCCAGGCTATGCGATCAGCTCCTGGTTCGCTTTCTTCGGACCGGCGGGCCTGCCGCAGCCGGTGGTCGCCAAACTCAATACTGCCATCAACGGTGCTCTGAGCGCCGCCGCCACACGTGATGCGCTGGAGAAGTCCGGCATGACCGCTTCCAGTGGCACGCCGGAAGAACTGGCGGCGCTACTCAAGAGCGAACTGGCAGTTCGCGAGAAGCTGGTCAAGGCAGCCGGCATCGAACCGGAATGAGAACAATGAGCGAAGAAGGCACACCGCTGTTTCAAGTGGCGCAAGGCGTGGCGTCGATTCGACTGCGCCGGCCCTCGCAGCGCAACAGCCTGCACGATGCCGATCTGCACGCATTGCTGGACATGTTCGCTCGCATCGAAGCAGACCCTTCGGTACGGGTTGTCGTGCTGAGTGCCGATACGGCTGAACAGAAGCGCCCCGTGTTCTGCGCGGGCTACCACGTTGGAGGCTTCGACAGCGGCCAGCACAACCCGCGGCTTTTCGAGAAGATCCCTGACGCGGTCGAGGCTCTGAGGCCGATCACCATCTGCGCGTTGAGCGGGAGTGTCTATGGTGGCGCGACCGACCTCGTGCTTGCCTGCGACCTGCGCGTTGCGCTGGCCGGAAGCGAGCTACGCATGCCGGCTTGCGCGCTGGGCCTGCATTACTACCCGAGCGGGATGCAACGGTACGTTTCGCGCCTCGGCCTGAACGGCGCGAAGCGGGCGTTTCTGACCGCCAAGGCGCTGCCGGTGGAGCAACTGCAGACGCTTGGCCTGTTCGAGCAGGTGGCGGATGCGACTGCCTTCGACGCTGCCGTGTCGGCGCTGGTGAATGACGTCACCGCACTCGCGCCATTGGCTGCACAGGCGACCAAACGCTCCTTGAACGAAATTGCAGCGGGCAGCTTCGACGAAGCCCGCCTGCGCGAGCGCGAGGCGCTCACACTCAGTAGCGCGGATTTTGCCGAAGGACGTGCAGCCATGGCCGGCAAACGCAAGCCCTGCTTTCTCGGCCGCTAGCACTCCAGGAGTTCGACCTCATGACTACCCCTTCCCACAAGCCGCTCGCTGGCGTCCGCGTGATCGAGATGGCCCAGATCATGGCCGGGCCCACGTGCGGCATGATGCTGGCCGACCTGGGCGCCGAGGTCATCAAGATCGAAAAGTTTCCCGGCGGAGATGACGCACGCCAATACCAGAAGCCGGGCGACTCGGCTCTGCCACCATCGTTTCGCATGATCAACCGGGGCAAGCGTTCGCTGGCGCTCGATGTGCGGACGCCGCAAGGCAAGGACGTGCTGTTCCGGCTGACGCGGCAGGCCGACGTGCTGACCGAGAATTTTCGATTCGGCGTGATGGAGCGGCTGGGCCTTGGCTACGCCGACCTCAAAGCCATCAATCCGGCTCTTATCTACTGTTCCATCACGGGCTACGGCCGGGTGGGCCCCATGGCCAAGGCCGGTGGCTTCGACCTGATCCTGCAGGCGTTCAGCGGCATCATCGAGGCCACCGGCGAACCCGACCGCGATCCCGTGAAGCCCGGCGTCTCGTTGGCCGACATCAATGCCGGCATTCTGGCCGCACTGGGGATCGTTTCGGCTTATGTGCATCGGCTGAAGACCGGCGAGGGCCAGCATGTCAGCACGTCGCTCTTGCAGGCCGCGATGCAGCAGACGTACTGGCTCGCCGCCAACTACTTCTCCAGCGGGCGCGAAACCCAGCGCCTGGGTACGGCGCATTCGCTGATCGCGCCCTACCAAGTGTTCAACACCGGCGATGGCCGCATCGTGATCGGGGCCGGCAATCCGAAAGCTTGGAAAGGCATGTGCGACGTGCTTGGGCATCCGGAATGGGTGGACGATCCACGCTTCGACCACCCGCAGCGGCGCGTCGCCAACCGCGCCGAGCTGGAAACGCTGATCGAAGCGGACTTGGCCGCAGCGCCTGTGGCTGAATGGTGCGCCCGCTTCGAAGCTGCCGGCGTACCGGCGGGGCCGGTGAACAGCGCAGGCCAAGCGCTGGAACATCCCCAAACGCGGGCGGTGGGTATGGTGATCGATGTGCCTGACGGCATCGGCGGCATGGCACGCGGCATCGGCTCTCCTATCACGTTCGACGGGACGTCCGAGGCGGCCATCAGCCCGGCACCGCAGGTGGGGGAGCACAGCCGGGAAGTGCTTGGGGAGCTCGGCTTTGGCGTCGCCGAGATTGACGCGCTGATCCAGGCCAAGGTGGTTGCGCAGGCTTGAGGCAAGCGTATTCAATGGCTGACCACACCACAGAGACAAATTCTTCAGTGAGCAACTTTTCAGTGGAGTGGTCGTCGCTGCAGTACACCTGCGGAATCACCAGGACATCTGCGGCCCTGCTTTCCAATGCACGAGCCGGTATGCCAAGCAGAGGAAGAAACCGGAACTGTGTAGTGCTGTTCTGCGCTGCTGCCAGGGCCACAGTCTGCGGCAAGATGGTTTGATGCGGCGTTGCAACGGAACCAATAAAGGGTCGCCAAAGTAGCCGCGCAGGCGACCCAGCGCGTTGCTCATTGCAGACTGGCTGAGATGCAACTTGTCGGCCGCCCGCGTGATGTTCCGCTCGGTAAGCAGCGTGTCCAGGGCTACCAGCAAATTGAGATCTAGTTTGTCAAAGCGCATGCTTGGTGTTGCTTCCTGCTACTCATGCAAGGATGCATTTCGTGCATTTTTCAAAAATCAGCTTTAGGGTAGTTCATGGCGTCATCCCACGCAACGTGGCGCCGTGTGATTTGGGCTCTCTTTTTAGTCCATCCAGTTTCTCCTTTTTGAATAAAATTCAAACCTATGAATGTTCTTGGATTGCTTTCGAGCACGATGTGTGCTGGCCTTTTTTTAATCTGTGCCCAAGCGCAAACAGTGGCCCCGCCTCAAAGGGCGATACGGGTTGGATACCTTGCAAGCAACGCTGCGCAAGCGTTCGTTGACCCAGCTATGGGGAAAATACGAGGCGTGGTTCCCGATATTTTTGAACAACTTACCAATCGCTCCACGTTTCCAATGACGCTAGTCGCTGTTCGAAGTCCTGCAGCGGTTTTGGATGCGGTCCAGACTGGGGAAATTGACTTGGGATTCGTCGCACCCAATCCCGGTCGAATGGGATCAGTCGCCTACTCTCAGACGTACATGCTTGTGCAACAAAGCTTTCTGGTTTCCGAAGCGTCACCGCTTCAGTCGGTAGCGGAGTTGGGAAAGCCCGGGCAAACAATCGGAGCCAATGCAGGAGATTCCGTGGCGCTGTATGTGAAAACAAATCTTGGTCAAGCAACGCTTGAGGAAAGCCCCGACATGAGCATGAAAGAAGCGGCACAGTGGCTGACAGAGGGCAAAGTTATCGCGTTCGGTGGCAACCGCCAGCGTCTCGGAATCGCAGCGAAGAACTATCCCGGTATTCGATTGCTCTCTGACAATCTTTATGGCGTACCTCAAGCTGTAGCCGTGGCCAAGGAGAAGCCTGAACTCCTGGCGTGGGTCAATGCTGTGCTGGAAGAATTGCGTTCGTCCGGGGCGCTCCAAGAGTCAATGTCCCGCAGCGGCGTTGATGGCATTAGCGTCGCACCTCCTCCAAAGAATTGAACGAGCGCATCGACTCCAGTTGGTCACGGCTGATGTAAACCCTGAGAATTCTTGAACAGCGTGGGGGTCAACCTGTCCGTCCGCTCAGGTGCTCGGCCATCCAGTCCGCGATGTAATTCCCCGCGTTGCTCATGTTGTCCAGGCTCACATGGTGTACGCCGCCTTCGCGGGCGGTAAAAACCTTGAGCTCGCGGGCCGGGCTGTTGAGCATCTGGTCATAGCTTTGGTGCGCGTACTCCAGCGGTATCTGCTTGTCTTCTTCGCCGTGCGTCACCAGGAAGGGCACGCGGATGCGGTCCAGTACGCCGTTAAGGTGCATGCCTGCGCTTTTGACGAAGAAGTCGTCCATGTCTTTCGCGCCGAACACCCACTTCACGTGCTCCCAGTAGTGCGGCACGGGGTTCTCGCCTTCGCGTTGCAGGCGGCGCTTCTGCATCTCGGCCCAGTTGTGGTTCGCGCCCCAGACGGCTCCAGCGGCAAAGCGCGGCTCAAACGCCACACCGCGTGGTGTGTAGTAGCCACCCAGCGAGACACCGAAAAGCCCGATGCGCCGGGGATCGACGTCACCCTGGTTGCTGGCGCGCGCTTCCAGATAGTCCACCACCTTGCTGGCCCACACCTCGGACTGGGGCGTTGCCACCATGCCGTGCAGTCGCAATGCTTCGCCGGTGCCGGGCTGGTCAATGCATAGCACCGAGATGCCGCGCTGCAAAAACATCCGCGTGATCGGCCCCAGGTAAAGCATTTCCTTGGTGCTGTCCAGGCCGTTGATGCAGACCACGACCGGTGCTGCCTGACCTTGCTGCGCCGGGCCTGCGTTGCCCGCTTGCGAGAACCACCCGGCGATGTGCGCTGCACCCGCTGGGGACGGGTAGGGAATCTCCACACGCTCGCAGTTGGCACCCATCAGTGCCTGGGCCCGGCTGAAGCATTGCAGAACCTGCTGGTACATCTGCTCGCGCTGCGCAAAGCCGTGGGCCTGCATGCGTTCAGCGGTTTGGTAGTAGTTGGCGGCGCGTTGCAGCTTTTCGCCCGCACTGAAGAGGCAGCCTTTGGCCTCATCCTCATCAGCCAGCGACACCAGTTTGTCGGCCATCTTCTGCCAGGCGAAGAAAAAGGCCTCGGTGCCTGCGTCGTCGCCTTGCGTGGCCACCTCGCGCAGCGGGGCGCAGACCTCATCGATCTCACCGATCTTGCCGCCCAGTTCCAGCGCGCCGTTGACGGCCAGGCTCCAGACGTAGTTGGTGGGGAAATAGCGGAACATGGACATGCGGAACTTTCAGTGGAGATGTGTCGGGTCAGTCAGCGGCGTTTGGGTCGCCAAAGATGGCAACCGCGCGCGTCCAGCCCGCCGATGCCCCGCGAATCTTGTGCGGGAAGCAGCTGATGATGAAGCCGTTGCCCGGCAGGGCTTCAAGGTTGTGCAGCTTTTCCAGGTGGCAATAGCCAATGTCGCGCCCTGCCTTGTGGCCTTCCCACAGCAGTGACTTGTCGCCCGTCTCGGCAAACTTCTTGGCGGTATACGAGAACGGCGCGTCCCAGCTCCAGGCATCAGTGCCGGTCAGGCGCACGCCGCGTTCCAGCAAAAACATGGTGGCCTCATAGCCCATGCCGCAGCCGGTGTTCACATAGTCGCTGTGGCCGTAGCGTGATCCGGCTCGTGTGTTCACCACCACGATGTCCAGCGGCTTTAGCGTGTGACCAATGCGCGCCAGCTCGGCCTCTACCTCCGCAGCAGTCACCACGTAGCCATCCGGCAGATGGCGAAAATCCAGCTTCACGCCGGGGCGAAAGCACCAGTCCAGCGGAATCTGGTCGATGGTGAGAGACGGCTTGCTGCCCCCGGCTTTTTCGTCCATGGTGGAGTGAAAGTGCCAGGGCGCGTCCAGATGCGTACCGCTGTGCGTGGTGAGCGTCACCCACTCTGCAGCGGCGGCTTCGCCTTCCGGGAAATCGTGGGCCTGGGTGCCGGGCAGCATCTGCAAAAACTCGGGCATGGTGTCGGCATGCTTCTGGTACGTGATGCGCGGTGCCAGCGGGGGTGGGTCCGACAGCACGTCGTTTTCCAGATAGATCGACAGGTCAACAAATTTTCTTGTCATGGATTCATCCTTTGGATTGCAATTGCGCCACGCGGTCGCGGGTATACAGGTCGCTCCACTTGACGGTGTTGAAGTCAGACACCTTGTTGGGGTCATAACCGCGCACATGCATCTGCTTGCGCTCGCCAGCCAGGTACACCGCCTTGATGTTGTCGCGCTTTTGCAGCACGGCCACATCCTTCAACGGTGACCCTTCAACCAAGATGAAGTCGGCGACGCGCCCCGGTGCCAGCGCGCCCAGCGTGTGGCCGCGTGGCATCAGGCGGGCCGATACCGAGGTGGCGGCACGCAAGGCCTCAGCAGGTGTGAAGCCCAGCCAGTCCACCAGAATCTCGATCTCGCGCGCGTGCCACTCGCCATAGGGCGTGACGGCAAAACCGCTGTCGCTGCCGGTCATGAAAGGCACACCGGCCTCATGCGCGCGCCGCAGGTTGCGGCAACCCGCCTCAATGACGCGGCGCTGCGTGGCGACGAAGCCAGACGTGGCGGATGGCTCATGCGCCTGGGTGAACTCGGTGTTGTTGCGCAAAAAGGTCAGTGTGGGTGCGATGTGGCTGCCCGACTTCAGCAGGGCCTCAATACAGGCGTCGTCCAGAAAGAAGGCATGAAAAATCACGTCAACGCCTGCGCGTGCGGCATACAGCACGGCTTCGCGGCCATAGGCATGCGTGGCCACCTTTTTGCCCAGCCGGTGAACCTCGTCCACCATGGCACTGGTTTCCTCCTGGGTGTAGGCAGCTATGTGCTCAGGCATGCCCTTGGGGCCTTCACGGAAGTGCGTGCCGTCCATGGCGATCTTGATGATGTCCACACCCTGCTTGGCCTGACGGCGTATCTCGGCAATGCCGTCTTGTGCGGTGGTGCACAACCGGCCCGTGAAGTACTCGGGCGTGCCGACCCAGCTGGGGAAGAAGTCGTTCAGGCTCTGGCGGTTGGCAATCACGTTGCTGCTGGCACCCACACGCGGCCCGTCAAACATACGCGCATTGATGGCATTGCGAATCGAAATGCTGACCTCGCCGGCGTCCCCCGGCACCACTATCGACGTGTAGCCCGCCGCCAGCACATGCTGCACAAAAAACAGGCCACGCAGCGCACGGAATTCGGGCGAGACATGCAGGTCGATGTCTTCCTCGCTCTTGGCGTTACCAAACACCAGATGGGTGTGTACATCCACCAGGCCGGGCATCACGAAATGGTTACCCGCGTCAACCACGGTGTCTTCGGTGGCGGGGGCAGGCGCTTGCGCATGAGGCAGCACGGACTCCACCATGCCGCCTTGAATCACCAGGGTGTGGTTTTCCAGGGCCGCGTCATCCAGCCCGGTGAACAGGGTTTTGCAACGAACAAAGGTGCGTGCCATGACCTTCAGTCCAGTTTCAGACCGGTTCGCTGCACGATCGGAATCCACTTGGCCTGCTCGGCCCTTATGAAGGCGCTGAACTCTGCTGGTGCACTGCCCACGGGCTTGCCGCAGTAAGCCTTGTAGCGCTCGATGGACTCGGGCATCTTCGCCACCTGGGCACACGCTGCCGAGATGCGTTCAATGAAGGCCGGTGGCGTGCCGGTGGGGGCCATCAGCCCGAACCAGGTAAACGGGTCGAACGTGGCCATGCCCGCTTCGCGGTAGGTTGGCACATCGGGCAGCAACGCGTGGCGCGCCTTACCGGTGATGGCCAGTGCCTTGAGCTTGCCGGCCGCAATATTGCCCATGGATGCGGGCAGCGCGTCGAAGATGATCTGCGTGTCGTTGGCCAGCACACTGGCGAACGGGCTGGAGGTGTTGTATGGGATGAACTCGATAGACGCCCCGGTGTTGGCCACAAACCACTCGCCCACCATGTGCGAGAAGCTGCCCACACCTTGCGTTGCGGCACGGATGCTGCCGGGCTTGGCTTTTGACAGGGCCACCAGCTCGGCGGCATTCCTGGCGGCCACCGACGGGTTGGCGATCATCGCGCCTTGCAGCAGCGCCAACTGGCTCACGGCGGTGAAGTCGCTGAGCTTGTAGTTCAGCTTGGTGTAAAGCTGGGGAATGTAAGACAGCGCGCTGGTCGAGCCCATGTACAGCGTGTAGCCATCCGGTGCCGCCTTGGAAGCGTAGTCCGTACCAATGGTGCCGGCTGCGCCGGGCTTGTTCTCGATGATGAAGGTCTGGCCCAGCAGTGCGGACAGGCGCGAGGTGAAAAAGCGCGAGTCCACATCCAGCCCGGTGCCCGCCGGAAACGGCACGATCACGCGCACAGGCTTGTTTGGATAGTCCTGCGCAGCGGCCTGGCGTGCGGTGCTGCCCAGCAGCAGGCTGGCCCCCAGGGACAGGGTGGTGCGGCGATTGAGGTTCATGCTTGTCTCTCTTGGGTTGAAGTTGGATCTGTTCAGACGGCATCCAGGCTGAGATTGGCGGCGCGGATGACACGTGCGTAACGCTCGATCTCGCCATGCGTGAAGACCGCAAATTGCGCGGGCGTGGTGGGTGGCAGCGCTCCGGTGCCCAGCGAGGCGAGTTTGTCCATCACCTCGGGCTGGTTCATGGCGCGCACGGTCTCCAGGTTGAGGCGGGCCACGATGTCGGCGGGCGTGCCTGCAGGCGCGTAAAGGCCGAACCAGCTACTGGCCTCATAGCCTGCCAGGCCGGGCACACCGGACTCGGCCACGGTGGGCACGTCAGGCAGCGCGCTGGAGCGCTTGAGGCCGGTTTGCGCCAGCAGGCGCAGCTTGCCGTCGCGCACGAAGGCCTGCACCGCCAGCGGGCTGTTGAACATCATCTGGATCTGGCCACCCACCAGGTCGTTGAGGATGGGTGCCGCGCCCTTGTACGGCACGTGCAGTAGCTTGACGCCCGCCATCTGGCCCAGCATTTCCCCCGCCAGGTGCAGGCCGTTGCCAATGCCGGCCGAGCCATAGCTCACCGCGTCGGGTTTGGCACGTGCGTAGTCAATAAACTCGCGCAGGTTGCGCACCGGCAGGGACGGGTGAACCACGATGACGAACACGCCAGGTGCCACCACGGGCGCAACCGGCACGAAGGCACGTTCGGTGTCAAACGGCAGCTTTTTGTAAAGGCTGGCATTGATGGCGTGGGCCGAGCTGTGCAGCAGCAGGGTGGTGCCATCCGGCGCGGCCTTGGCCACGCTGTCGGCACCGATGATGCCATTGGCACCAGCCTTGGCTTCCACCACCACGGGCTGGCCCAGCCGCTCGGTCAACGCCGTTGCCAGCAGCCTTGCCACCACGTCGGCTGTGCCACCGGCGGCAAACGGAATCACGATCTTCAGGGGCTTGTCAGACCAGGTGGCGCGCTGGGCGAAAGCGCGGGGCGCTATAAAAATAGTAGCTGCTAGAGATGACCCTATAAGGGCTAGACGGCGATTTGGCTGGTAAATATGCTTCATGATGCTGTGTGTGGCTCTCTGCGGGGTGATTGCGGCGTGCTTGCTGCCTTATTGGGGATGCAGCGCGCGGCGCACCAGCGATTCAATGTCGTCGTCATCGGCCAGACCCAGCGCGCGCGCGGTAGCTGTCACCAGCAGCGGCAGGCTGCCGAATTGTGCTTGCACCGCTTCTACGGGCGCATACGTCACCAGGCTGCTGCGGTCGGCGCCATACAGCTTGGCCAGCGTGTTCACCAGCTCACCTATGGAAAACCGCAACACCGGCAATTGCCAGGTGCGTGCGGCGGCGGGGCTGTCAACAGCCAGCGCGGCAATCTGCGCAGGTGTGATGCGGGCTGCGTGCAGCAGGTTGTCCACACAGCGGCCCACCGACATCCACCAGCACGTGGCCGCAGCGGACACCGGGCAGGTGTAGGCCTGGCCCGCTGCCAGCCGGTGGATGATGTCGCTCATGAAGGCCGACACATGACCGCCGGCTTGCGAGGGCCGCGCCACAATGCCAGGCAAGCGCACCGTGCGGCCATCCAGCCTGCCCCGGCGGGACAGGTCCGCCAGCAGGTATTCGGTCATGAGCTTGTGCGTGGCATAGCTCGTCATGGGCTGGAGTGGGGTGGCGTCATCCACCACCGCAGGCAACGCGCCGCCGTATACCGCCACCGTACTGGTGAACACGACGACCGGCAGGTTGGGGCCAAGCGCCAGTTGCTCAAACAAACGCGTGGTGCCATGCAGGTTGACGGCCAGGCCCATGCCGGGGTCGCGTTCGGCAGCACCGCCGGGCATGCTGGCCAGGTGAAACACCACGTCGGGTGCCAGGGCTGCCAGGCTGTCTACAAATGGGGTGTCGGCCAGATTGCCGGTGCACCAACGCACTGATGGCGACACTGGGCCGGCGCCATTGCCAGAGTCGGGTGTACCGGCGGGTGCTTGCGCATCCACCAGAATCAGCTCGGTCACGGGCTTGCCCAGCGCCTGCGCATCCAGCGCCAGCCGCTTTGCAAGCACGCTGCCGACAAAGCCCGCCGCGCCGGTAACAAGCACTTTCATGGGGCGGCTGCCCCGCAGCGCACAAAGCGCGTGTCGATGGCACCAAACACCGACTGCCCGTTGGCGTCCACTGACTCAAACCGCAGCGACTCGCCAAACTTCAGGAATTCGGTTTTGGGGGCTCCGCTGTCAATGGTTTCCACAGCCCGGCGCTCGGCCAGGCAGGCCGAACCCACTTCACGGAAGCCCTTGTTGGACACCGTGCCCGAGCCCAGCACAAAGCCCGCGCCCAAGCGCCGGTTGTAGGCCATGTGCGCGATCATCTCGCCAAAGCTCCAGTCCATCTCGCGGCCATTGGGGTGGCCAAACCACGTGCCGTTGCGCGACACTTTCATATCCAGATGCACACGGCCATCGTTCCAGGCACTGCCCAGCTCATCGGGCGTGACGGCCACGGGTGCGAACACGGTGGCGGGCTTGGCCAGCACAAAGCCAAAGCCCATTTGCAGCTCGCGCGTGAGGTGGCCACGCATGCTCACGTCGTTAAGAATCGTGATGAGTTTGATATGCCCGGCGGCCTGCTGTGCGGTCACCCCCATGGGCACGTCGTCGGTGATCACGGCAAACTCGCCCTCGAAGTCACACTGGTCTGCTTCCGACGGAAATTCATAGTCGTCACGCGGGCCGCGAAAGTCATCGCCCTGGCGCGGCACCAGAATCGGAATGCCCGCCGTCTTCACCACCACCAGGTTGTAGGCTTTCTCCATGATGTCGCCATGGTTCAAAAATGCTGATGCGTCCACAAACTGGTGGCTGCGCGGCAGCGGTGCCATGGCCTGCGCTGGCTCGAATGCGAAGCTACCCGTTGCCTTGCCCGTGTTGAGTTGCGCGTACAGCGCGCGCAGGCCTGGCTCGGTGCTGGCCCAGTTGTCAATCGCGTCGCGCATGGTGGTGGCAACGGGTGCAGCATCGACAGCGTGCTTGAGGTCGCGCGACACGACGACCAAGCGGCCTTCGCGGGTGTTGTTCTTGAGGGTGGCGAGTTTCAAAGGATGTCTCCAGCGTGTTGTGTGGGTTGATGGATGTCAGTTGCCGTCGCCGATGGTGGTGCCACCATCCACGACCAGGTTGTGGCCGGTCACGAAGCCCCCGGCTGGCGAGGCCAGAAACAGCGCGGCCCCGGCAATCTCATGCGGTTCGGCAATGCGGCGCAAAGGCGTGAGCGTCAGGCGGCGTGCCATCACCTCGGGCTGGTCCGTTAGCGGGCGGGCAAACTCTGTTCGTACCACACCGGGCGAAATCGCGTTCACGCGGATGTTGTGCGGGCCCCATTCCACAGCGAGGTTGCGGGCCAGTTGCGCCAGGCTGGCCTTGGACAAGCCATACAGCCCCAGACCCTTATTGCCGCGCACGCCAGCGATGCTGGACATCAGGATCACGCTGCCGCTTTTGCGCAGCGCCATGTGCGCAATGACGGCGCTGGTCAGCCACAGCACGCTGCGCAGGTTCACTGTCATGGTGAGGTCGTAGTCGGCATCGCTGGCGCTGGCCAGCGGCCCCATGTGCGGCGCGACGCCTGCGTTGCAGACCAGAATGTCAATGCGGCCACACAGGGAGAGCGTTGCGGCGACCAGGGCGTTAACGTTGTCTTGCTGCGCCACGTCACAGCCCACGGCGTGCGCCACAAAACCCTGGGCGCGTAGTGCTGCCGCCCGCATTTCACATTCGTCCGGCTCGTTGCTGGACAGCACTACGGTGGCACCTGCTTCGGCCAGCGCCTGCGCCGTGGCCAGCCCGATGCCCCGGCTCGCGCCGGTGACCAGGGCCACCTGGCCTTCAAGATTGAAGAGGCTGTGCCGGGTCATGCTGCTCACCAGTGAATCAACGGCAAGCCAGCCACGGGCGCGGTGAAGTACGGGATCGTCGTGCCGCGCAGGCTGCCCAGGTACACCGTGCGCAGGTCTGGCCCACCAAAGGTCAGGCTGGCCATCCAGGGTGCCAGTGTGCCGTGGGCGGCGGCCATGATGTCGGGCGTGAGCGTGCGGGCTTCAAAGTGCTGGTTGAGCAGGCGCGTGGCTTCCACGTTGGAATCGTCAAGCAACGTCAGCACATCGCCCTCGGGTGTGATGGCAATGAGCTTGTCCGTCATGATCAGCGTGACCCACAGGTTGCCAAAGGAGTCAAACGCAAAACCATCCGGGAAGCCTTCCAGCTTGCTCGGGCCATACACCTCACGATGGGTGAGCGAGCCGTCGTCCTGCACCCGCAGTCGGGAGATGCGCCGCGCATTGCTCTCCACCACGTACAGCCATTCTTCATTGGCATCCAGCCGGACCTCATTGGTACCGCCAAAGCCTTCGGCGACGATGCGGATGCCGCGCGAATCAATCAGCGCGATGTAGCCGTCCAGCACACCCGCGTTGATCGACTCTGTCCACGGCTGCATGCGCGTCGTCACGGTCAGCCAGATACGGCCCTTGGAGTCGCGCGCCACAAAGTTGGTCTTGCCCAGCGGACGGCCGTCAATCTCGGTGTACAGCGTGCGCATTTGGCCGTCGCGTGTCATGACCTCGACGTGGTCGGTGCCCCAGTTTGCAATCAGGATGTCGCCGTTGGCCAGAAACGCCATGCCGTTGGGCAACGAGCCCTGGGCCTGCACGTAGCGGTCATTGAATGACACGCTTGGTGTGCCTGATGGGCCTGACCCGCCTGCCTGCAACACCTTGGGTGTGATGAGTTGCTGCGTGCCATCTGGCGCGATGCGCATGGCACCGCCGCGCGCATCAGCGGCCCACAGTGTGCCATCGCGTTCGGCCAGAATGCATTCAGGGCGCTGCAGGTCGTGGCCAAGGGTGCGAATGGCTGCGCGGTCGACCTGCCAGTCTTTGAGGGGGTTGTGCAGAGGTTGCGTCATAAGCAGCCGCGATGGTAGAAAGCTTCAAACCATCTGTAAAATCGATTTTCAAGATTTAAGGTATCTAGAAAACCGATAGCTAAAGACCATGCGCTTCAACCGACTCGACCTCAACCTTCTGGTGGCGCTGGACGCCCTGCTGACCGACAAAAACATCACCCACGCGGCCCGGCGGCTGAACATGAGCCAATCTGCCACCAGCGGCTTGCTGGCGCGCCTGCGCGACTACTTTGGCGATGCGCTGCTGGTGCAGGTGGGCCGCACCATGGTGCTGACGCCCATGGCGGTGAACCTGGCCGGGTCGGTGCGCGACGTGCTGCTGCAAATCCAGTCCACTATCGCGGTGCAGCCGGGTTTTGACGCGGCCAGCTCTACCCGCCACTTCCGTGTGGTGGCGTCGGACTACCCCATCAGCGTGGTGCTGGCGGGGGCCGCGCGCCGCATGCACCACCAGGCACCGGGCGTTACCCTGGAAATCGTGATGCCTGGCGACCAGATTCCGGGTGTGATTGAGCGCGGCGAGACCGACATGCTCATCATGCCCGCACAGTATTTGTCTGACGCGCACCCCATTGAGCCGCTTTATGCAGAAACCTACAGCTGCGTGGTGTGG
>JANOAP010000031.1:0-1682 GCA_031411175.1 Rhodoferax sp.
GATGGACTGGTAGCCCTGTTTCTGCAGGAACCTGTGCGAGACCATCTGTTGCTCAATGTCCTGGACTTCAAAGGACAGGTGGTGCAAGCCGGGCGCGCCCATGGCAAAGAACCCGATGGTGTGGTGATCTACCCAGTCTGGGCCGTGATCCAGCCGGTAGAAGCCGCCGACAAAGTGATCCGGTGCACCCGCGTAGATGCGATCGCTGGCCGTAAAGCCAAGGGTCTGACAGTACCAAGCTTCGCTACGACGGAAATCGCCCACGAACAAACCGAGGTGCCCCAGCCTTAGAGGGTGTCCAGGCCCGGGCGGGTAGGAATGGGCAACGTTAAGGCGTTGCCGGTTACCAGGGTAGTTGATCTGGGTCAGTGGCCGTAGCGGATCGGGTGGGCGTGACTCAATACCATGCACGATGTCAATGGTTGTGCCATCGGGGTCCGTAAGGCTCACACCTTCACCGCCGCCAGGCCCGTCCAGTGTGCGAACCGCTGTAGCGCCGTATTCACGAACAGCGCGCTCAAGCTCTGCACGAGTCTCTGTGACGAATGCAATGGCAGCGAGACGGGTCTTCGGACCGGACTCCACCACATACGAGTATTGATCAGGGCCGCAAGTACCCATATAAACGCGTCCGTCACGGCGCAAGACCTCCGTTAGACCGAAGTCACGTGAAAATCGCTCATTGCCAGAAAGATCGCTTGCCTGCACGCGAACGTGATGCAGTGCCTTGATGCGAAGAGGGTTGGTCATGATGGGTTACTCCGGCTCGTAGCCCACGGCCTTGACCATGCGGCCATTAACCTCATAGGCGGCTTGTGCAATGCGTACCGCTTCCTGCGGCGTACTACCCACTGGCTCAATGAACAGCCGCTTGAAGCCCGCAACCACGGCGGGCGCAGTGATCGCTTTGCGGACAGCCCCAGACAGGCGTTCTTGCATCGCAAGGGGCGTTTTCCCGTGAACAAACACGGTGAAGTAGTCGCTCGTGACCAGTTGAGGGAATCCCTGCTCAATGAAGGTCGGCACGTCGGGGGTCTGCCCGCTGCGCTTGTCGCCACTCGTCGCGAGAATACGAATTTTTCCACTTGCCATTTGCATCAGGGCATCATTGAGTGGGGTACAGCCAGCGGCCACCTGCCCACCCATAATGTCCGGAAACGCAGCTGTCGACCCCCGGTAGTGGGCCAGTGCCAAATCAACCTTGGCTTGCTGCCCAAGCACGACAGCGAACAAGTGGTGGGGGGTACCTGGGCCCGGTGAAGCCACAGTGGCATTGCGCTTGTCGGCGCGCGCCCACACCAGATACTCCTGAAGGGTCTTGACGGATGTGGGCACTGCTGGCCCAACAACGTAACAGGCTTCGATTCTTGTCAGCGTGCTGACCGGTGCCACATCGACAAAGGGATCGTAGCCAGGTTGTTTGAGCACATGCGGGTACAGGCTCTGGATCCCGCTGGCGTGCAACATCAGCGTCAACCCGTCGACCGGCGCCGCGCGCAATGCCTGAATGGCGATGCGGCCCGCAGCCCCAGTCTTGTTTTCCACAACAACCGTTTCGGCGATTTCTCCGCGCAGCTGCTCGGCCAGCAGGCGCGCCATGACATCGGTCGTGCCGCCAGCCGGGAATGGCACAAAGATCTTGGCCAGTTCAGGCCTGGTCTGCGCATAGTTGGCGGTTGAAA
>JANOAP010000032.1:0-5786 GCA_031411175.1 Rhodoferax sp.
TGACAATTTCCGGAAATTGTTTTCAATTAATCTTTAACTCTACTTGGGTAACACAAATGAATAAATCACTCGTCTTGGCAGCCGTTATTGCCGCTGCCGCTCTGGCTGCTTGCGGGAAAAAAGAAGAGGCTCCTGCTGCCGCTGCACCCGCTACCGCCGTTGTTGCTCCTGTTGCTGAAGCCGCTAAAGAAGCTGCTTCCGCAGCTATCGGTGCCGCTTCCGCTGCTGTTGGCGCTGCCACGGCGACGGCTGCTGCCTCTGCAGCCACGGGTGCTGCTGATGTTGCCAAAGACGCTGCATCCGCAGCTGCTGGTGCTGCCGCTGGTGCCGCCAATGCCGCCGTCGACGCTGCCAAGTCCGCTGCTGGCGATGCTGCCAAGAAGGCCGCTGACGCTGCTACCGCTGCCATGAAGAAGTAATCGTCTCCTGACGATGAAAAAGCCACCGCAAGGTGGCTTTTTTTTGCCTGTTTTGCGCAACATGCGGTGTCTAAAGAGTAATCCAGTCACAGCCCTGCGCCTGATCGGCAACACCAATATCACCTGGCTTGCGCCCCATAGCGAGACCCAATGCTGCACGCGCAAGGTCGGGATGGTTGTTCTGGCGGCTGAGGTGGGCTGCCACGACGTGGGCCAGGTCGGCATGGTTTAGTGCCAGTGCAATCTGAGCGGCGTCGGCATTGGACAAATGGCCATGCATGCCGCCCACGCGCTTTTTTAGAAAAGGCGGGTAGCTGGATGCCGCCAGCAGGTCCGGGTCGTGATTGCATTCCAGCAGCAATGCGTCGCAGCCTTGCAGATGGGCCAGCACATGAGGCGTGGCATGGCCCAGATCAGTCAGGATGCCCAAGCTGCGCGCACCATCGGAGCAACGCAATTGCAGGGGCTCACGGGCATCGTGGGGCACGGTAAACGGTGTGATCTGAAGCTCACCCAGGTCAATCGGCTGGGCATCTTGAGCCTGCCTGAGCTGGCCCTCAAAATCAGGCCCTGCGCAGCCCAGCCAGGTGCCATGGCTCATCCAGACCGGTGTGCGGTGGCGCAGTGCAAATTGCCGGGCGCAGCCAATGTGGTCGCCATGCTCATGGGTGATGAAAATCGCGTCAATCTGGCTGGCGGCCAGCCCCGCCTGCGCCAGACGGGCGTCCAGCAGCTTCAAGCCAAGCCCACAGTCGACTAAGAGCCGCCTAACCTGCTGGCCGCTGGTGGCCTCCACCACGGTGGCATTGCCCGCGCTGCCGCTGCCCAGGCTTTTGAATCGCAACATGGGCTGCAGCCAATGTGTGCGGACTACTTCAGGTCGTCTGCAATGACCTTGACAATGCGCTGGGCGTTGGCGGAGGTTTCAGGTGCACCGGTGGCATTCAGCACCGACACCGTGGTCGATTCGCCCTGGCTTTGCACCGCAATGCGGTACTTCAGCGGCGCGGCCTCTTTGCTGGCACCCGAGAACAGCTTGGCCAGGAAGCCAGGCTCTGCTTTGTTGGCGCTGGGCTCGGCGTAGCGGACGAAGTAAGTGCCCTTGGCGCGGTCTCGGTCTTCAACGGTGAAGCCCGTGCGGTCCAGTGACAGGCCGACACGACGCCAGGCTCGGTCAAAGCCTTCATCCACCAGCACCACGGGCTGGCCGTTGACCGTGGACAACCTGGACGTGACTTTGACGCCGGTAGCAACCGCCGCTTTGGATTGCTCTTGCGAAACACCCAGGCGCACCATCAGGCGGCGCAGGAACTCGGTCTCCAGCTCCGGATCGGCCGGACGCGGCTGCCAGACGGTCTGATCCTTTTGAGTGCTGTTGTACACCTCGATCATGCCGCGGTGGCTGATGTAGATCTCAGTACCGCCGGAGGGGCCGCGCTCCAGTCGCGTGCGAAATTTGTCGCGCTCGCCGGTGGAGTACAGCGACTCAAAAATCTTGCCCAGCGAGTTGCGGATGAAGTCCTGCGGCAGCTTGGCACGGTTTTCGGCCCAGTCAGTTTCCATGATGCCCAGATTGCTCTGGTCCATGGCCAGCAGGAAACCATTCTCCTGCCAGAAGTCCTTAACCGGGTCCCAAAGCTGATCTGCCGGGCGGTTCACCACCAGCCAGCGCTGATTACCGGAACGCTCGATGCGCACATCACCCAGCGCTGTGGCGGCGGTCGGTACCGACTGCACGGTGTTGCCAGCCTGAAAGCCGGTGGCCGTGACGGCAACGCCAGGCACGTTGTAGCGGGTGTCGCGCGAGAGCTGGGTCAGGTCAGGCGGCACTTCAAGAGACGCTGCCTTGCCCGCGCTTTTGTAGTCCACGCGGTCGCCTTCAAGCACAGAACACGCGGCCAGACTGATGCCGAGCACTGAAACACTGAGGCCAAGTCGCGTCAGACGGAAAAATTGATTCACTGAGTAGTCCTCAAGGGTAGTTTGCGCTATCACGCGGTAAGTCAAAACAGGCCGGCGGTGCGCAGGGCCGTCTCGACCACAGGTTGGTTGGCAGGGGTCAGTGGCGTCATGGGCAGGCGCATGGTAGCGCCACAAATACCCATTCTCTCCATGGCCCATTTCACGGGAATCGGGTTGGGTTCCACAAACAGGTGCTTGTGCACCGGCAGCAGGCCCAGCTGGATTTGCATTGCGCGCTGGGTGTTGCCAGCGATGGCCGCCATGCACAACTCGTGCATCAGGCGCGGCGCCACATTGGCTGTGACGCTGATGTTGCCCTGGCCGCCGCACAGCATCAGGGCTACGGCGGTCGGGTCGTCACCCGAGTACACGGCAAAAGACTTGGGCACATCGCGAATCAGCCACTGGGCGCGCTCGATGTTGCCGGTGGCTTCCTTGATGCCCACAATACCCGGCACCTGCGTGAGCCGCAGCACCGTGTCGTGCAGCATATCGGCCACGGAGCGTCCGGGCACGTTGTACAGCACCATGGGCAGGTCTACCGCTTCGGCGATGGCCTTGAAATGCAGGTACTGACCTTCTTGCGTCGGCTTGTTGTAGTAGGGCACCACCTGCAACTGGCAATCGGCGCCCACGTCTTTGGCAAAGCGCGCCAGTTCAATCGCCTCGGCCGTGGAATTGGCACCACAGCCGGCCATGATGGGGACGCGCTTCGAACCATGCGCTTTGGCCTGCTCGACGGACACGCGGATGATTTCGCAGTGCTCCTGCACGTTAACGGTGGGTGATTCACCCGTGGTGCCAACCACGCCGATGCAGTCCGTGCCTTCGGCGATGTGCCAGTCGATCAGTTTGCGCAGGGCGGGGTAGTCCACGCTGCCGTCGGGGTGCATGGGTGTGATGAGCGCCACAATGCTGCCCGTGATTTGGCCGAAGGGGGAGGTCATGTCCTGGTCGTTGTCGGTATTTATTAAACCTGCCATTTTACCTAGAGCGGGTAGCGCATCGGCATCAGCGGCCCCACAAGGCCTGATTCGGTGCCAGTTTCTTCGCGAACCGCGCAAATGCGCTGGACAAAGCGGGGTGAATCTTCCAAAAAGCCGTCCTCAAAAGCGATTACCCTGAAACTCGCCAACTTACCCGCAACTTCACCCCCGAATTCACGCAGCAATTCCCCCGGCTGCAGCAGAAAGTCAGGCCGTGAGGGCTTGCCCACGGTTTCATTGCCCGCTGCAAAGGTTTCATAGATGAGGACACCGCCCGGCGCAATGCTTTGGGCAATCAACGGGAAGATCGGCCGCCAGAGGTAATTGGTAACCACCACGGCATCAAAGCTGCGGACCTGCCCGCCCCGCATGAGGGGCCACGGGCCGTTTTCAATGTCGGCCAGAATGCCTTCACCCAGGGCGCCAACGGCTTCAATGGCCTCAGCCGAGCGGTCAACGCCCGTGACGGCATGGCCCAGTTGCGCAAACCAGCGCATGTGCCGCCCGTGGCCGCAGGCGACATCCAGCACGCTGCCCGCAGGCTTCACCAGATGCGACCAGCGCCTGACCCAGGCGGAGGGTTCACTAGCGCCGTGGGGTGTGTCATTTGCTATAGTTGTCATAGCTAATTAAGCCCAATTTATAAGGGCTAACGGCATATTTCGTCACTCAAAAGCAGGCCCACACCTGGTTGGACAGCGTCACCAAAAAATCCGGACGCGTGTAAAGCGAAAAAACCACCAGCAACACGGTGACGGCACCAGCGTAAAGCAGGTATCGATGGATGGTTTTGCGATGCATGGCGGATGGCTTTGTGAATGTTCTCGGGTCGATTTCCGGCTGATGTCAGGCCGCTTGGGCGGATGTGCGCCGCACAATCGCGGCTTCTTTCACCGGCAGGTTGATGAGCGCGCCAAAGATGCCGAGCGCAATCGTGATGTACCAGACCACATCGTAGGTGCCGGTGCGGTCATACAGATAGCCGCCCAGCCACGCACCCAGGAACGAGCCAATCTGGTGGCTGAAAAACACAAAACCGCCCAGCATCGACAGATGCGCCACACCAAAGATCTGGGCCACTGTGGCATTGGTGGGCGGTATGGTTGACAGCCACAGCAAACCCATGACGGCAGCAAAAATGTAGACGCTCATGGGTGACAGCGGTGCCCAGATGAATACCGCAATCACCAGCGCCCGCGCGGCATAAATAAACGCCAGGATGTTTTTCTTTTGCAACTTCTGGCCCAAGGCACCCGCCGCATAGGTTCCAAATACGTTGAACAGACCGATCAGCGCCAGCGCGTAGCTGGCCACTTGGGGCGACAAGCCCTTGTCCTTGAGGTAGCTGGGCATGTGCACGCCAATGAAAACCACCTGGAACCCGCACACAAAATAGCCCGCCATCAACAACTGGAAGCTGGGGTACTTGAAGGCCTCACGCAATGCCTGGGCGATGGACTGTTCTCGCTTGGCGGGCTGGCCCCCGGCAAACCCCGGCTCGCGCAAGCCCCAGGACAGCGGTGCGATCAGCAGCGTTGCGAACCCGAGGATCACCAATGCCTCCTGCCAGCCGAACCGGCTGATTAGAAACCCCTCGGTGGGTACCATCAAAAATTGACCAAAGGAACCCGCGGCTGCGGCCACGCCCATGGCCCAGGACCGTCGCTCCAGTGGCACGTTGCGACCGATGACACCGTAGACCACCGCGTACGTGGTGCCGGCCTGTGCCATGCCGATCAACACACCCGCACTCATCGAGAAAAGAAACGGTGTTGGCGCATGGGCCATGCCGATCAGCCCCAGCGCATACAGCGCGGCGCCCACCACAATCACCTTGAACGCCCCGAATTTGTCGGCCACCATGCCTGCAAAGATGCCCGAAATGCCCCACGAAATTTGCTGAATGGCGATGGCAAAGGCGAAGTTTTCCCGCGTCCAGCCCTGGGCCTGCGTAATGGGCTGCAGCCACAGCCCGAACCCGTGGCGTATGCCCATGGACAACGTGACGATGGCCGCCCCGCAGATCAGGACTTGGGCGGTGGAGAGGGTTTTGGTCGAACTTGTCATGGGTGGAATGTATCGAATACGTGAACGACCTGCTGGCACCGACTTGATCGCTGGATGAATATCCATGTATTGTATTTGGCAAACCCAAAAATAAAGGGGCACTACGCCCCTTCTATCGCCACTCCCGCAAAGCTATTCATTGGGGTCTTCTTCTTCAAACTCTTGCAATAGGTACTGCGTGCCCATCGGGCGGCAGATTTTCAGGCGACGCCCTGCAACATTGCCATTGAGCGTCAGAAGCCCGCCAACTGAAGCAGTTCCTGGCTTAGCGCCATCGAAAGTATGGAATTCGTCAGCGCCATATTGAATGGCGCTGGCTAAGTGGATGGCGTCAGGAGTTCTGATATTCCGG
>JANOAP010000033.1:0-2758 GCA_031411175.1 Rhodoferax sp.
TGCCCTTCAGGCTCATACCTGGATTGGAAAATACTGGTGAGGGCTATGAATTCCCGTGCGCTTTGTCACGCTTTGCGGGTTGGTCCGCCAGGGTCTGGCGCAACCAGCGGCGCAACGCCCACAAGCCCAGGGCAATCAGGGCGATCATCAGCCCGGCTAGCAAAAAGGTAACCGGGCCGGGGTGCTTCAGGGCTTCGACAATCTGGTCCACAAAAAAGATCATGCCCACCGTGCCGGGTGTCATGCCCAGTGCGGTGCCCAGCAGCAGGTGGCGCAGCCGGATGTGCGATGCGCCGGCAATCATGTTGATCACGGCAAAAGGTGCAATAGGCACCATGCGCACGGCCACCACCGCCAGAAGGCCACGGCTGGCCAACCGTTGGCTGATGATGTTGACGCGCTCACCCCCCATGCGCAACAGCACCGGGTGCCCCAGAAATTCGCCAACCCAGTAGCTCACCGCTGCGCCAATCACCGCCGCAAGCATTGAAATGCCAAAGCCCGCAAAGGGGCCAAACGCGACCACGGTGACCAGCGTCAGAAATGTCAGCGGCACGGCCAGTGTCAGCGCCAGGGCGAAGCCGCAAACAGCCGCTGCGGGCCCAAACGATTGCCCAGCGTGCTGCAAGCTGCCGACGATGCGGTCCACGTCCAGCCAGGCGCGCATGGGGGACCAGCTCCAGGCGACCGCCAGGCCGACCAAAGCAAGCACGACAGCAATCAGCAAAACCAGCCTGAAGCGCAACGAGTGGGCGTGGTCTGCTTTGGGCAATTCAGTCGGTTGCATGGACGGTTGTAGGGATTTAGCCAGCCAGCCCCGGCGATGTGGCGGCAATCTGGTCGGCAATCGCACCCGCCAGCTCACCAATGTTGGCGGCTTCAAACATGGACCCATGCAAGCCCCGCACCTCGTGTTCAGACAGGCGCATGCCCGCCAGGTGGCGCCAGCCGCTGAACAGCAGGCGCTGCCATTTGGCCAGCCCGGATGACTTGACCAACAGCGTGGGCCCGGTGAAGGCGGTGGGCCGGTAGCCGCTGACCGCCATGACCTGGCCGACCAGCCCCGGGTCTTTAAGCATCACGCCCAGGCGGCGGCCGTTCATGCTCAGGTCCTGAATGTGCAGCGTGCGCACAAACCACCCCAGCAGTCGCCAGAAAATAGTGCCGCCCCACAACCGGCTGGGGTAGATGGTGTCAATCAGGAAGAGGCCAGACACGTTCAAGCCCCGCTGCTGCAACTGCCGCGCGGTTTCCAGTGCAGCCAGGCCGCCGACCGAAAACCCCGCCAGATAGCAAGGCTGGTTGCCAATGGCCGCAATGTGCTCGGCGTACAGCGTGGCCAGATCATGGATATTGGTGACGGTGCTGGCACTGGGGGGCTGCAGCATGTGCAGGTCACAGGTGTTGTCCACGGCTCGGGCCAGAGTCTGAAAACGCATCAGATCGCCGTGGCCAGATGCCGCCAGGTAAAGCGGCACACGTCCCTGGCCTGTGCCAAGGTGGATCAGTAAGCCCGGTGTGCCCGTGTCTTCACTCAGAGCGGCCGCCAGGCCCTCCACCGTGGGCCGCTCCGTCAAGAGGTACATGGGCACCTTGCGGCCAATGAGTTGTTCGATGCCCGTCAAGATGCTGACGGCCGCCAGCGAGTCGCCACCCGCGTCAAAAAAATTGTCTTCAATCGTCAGGCCCGGGTGGCCCAGCACGCTTCGCCACAGGTTCAGCAATTCGGTTTCAAGCCCCATGTGCGCCGCGCGCGCGACCGTTGACGCGGCCACCTGCTCGGGTTCTGGCAGGGCGTGGTAGTCGATTTTCCCGACGCTGCTTTCCGGCAACGCGCTCAAGACACTGATGCCGGATGGGACCATGTAGTCCGGCAATCGCAGTCGAAGCAGCCGCTGCAGGTGGTCCGCATTGGGCTGACCGCGACTTGCCACCCAGGCGTGAATTCGCGGCTTGCCATGGCGTTCTATGAGCCGGGCCGCTGCCTGCGTAATTCCTTCAATGCCTGACAAGGCGGCTTCGATCTCGCCCAGCTCAATGCGGTAACCGCGCAATTTGATCTGGCGGTCAATCCGGCCTGCAAAATGCAGTTGCCCGTCTCCGTCAAGCCAGCCACGGTCCCCGGTGCGGTAAATGCGTTCACCGGGTTGATGCGGGTTTTCCAAAAAAGCGGCGACCGTCAGGTCCGGGCGGTTCAGGTAGCCGCGTGCCAGGGCGCTGCCACCAATATAAACCTCCCCGGCAACGCCGTAAGGCAAGAGACGCAGGTCGATGTCAAGAACGTAGATGCGCGTGTCGTCAATGGGTGTGCCGATGGACAGCGCTTGTGGCCCCGCGCTGATTTCGCAGGGCCAGGCCGTCGCGAAGATCGCCGCCTCGGTCGGGCCGTACACATTGAAGAGCCGGCTGCGGGTTTCCGTCAAAAAACGGTTGACCAGCTCCGGTGGAAGCACCTCACCACCGCAGCAGGCCACCCGCAATTTGAGGTCGGGGCGATTTCCGGCAGCATCTAAAAACCGGCTCAATGTCGAGGGGACAAATGCCATGATGGTCACGCCGTGCGCCACTGCGAAGTCGGCCAGCGACTCAGGCAGCAAGCGCCCCGGCGGCGGCAGGGCAACGCTGGCACCGTGAATCAGCGGCAGGCACAGCTCAATCAGCGATGGGTCAAAGGTAATTTGCGTGGCCTGCGCAGACCGGTCTTGCCTCTCCACGGCATAGGCCCTGGACAACCAGGCCAACCGCCGGGATAGCGTGG
>JANOAP010000034.1:0-37383 GCA_031411175.1 Rhodoferax sp.
GGTGTCTGCGTCACCCCAGTCGGTCAGAAGCGCAAACTGGGTATGAGGTTCAGGGTTGGCCAGGTAATGCAGATGAAGGTGATGCGCCAGTTCATGGGCTGATCCGCCGCTGGTCAACATGCCCGGAATGGCCACCATGGCCCGGTGTTCGGCCGGAATGCCCTGCAACAGGGCCAGCCTCGGCAAATGATGGGGTTTGACCGATTCGCTGATCAGGCGGTTGATCACGGCCACCATAGTTTCTGAAGCCGGAAACAGCATCAAACCGGCTGCCACAAGGCTCAGCCCACCCATCGTGAAATGGCCAGGTGTTGTCGCCGCAGGGTGAATCAGTATCCAGCTCACCAAACCGAGCGTCCCGGCCAGCAGGGTCCCCAGATAAACGGGAAGCGACAGGCGTTGCCACTGTGGCCACATGGCAAGCCCCTCGTACGAGTTCAAACCCAGGGCGGCCAGCAGTTTGGCCTGCCCCGGGCCTTGCAACCAGTGGCTTGCACCCTGGTCACTGCCCCGGGCTTGCGCGCCCGAGCGCATCAGGGCGACCAGCGTGTGCGCGACAGACACCTCGCTGCGTCCACAACGTCGGGCCAACAATTCAATCCCATGCAGGGTCTGGTCACGGGTGCCGGTGTCCTCTGACTCAAACACCCTGTCTGTCAGCATCAACTGCATCAGCGTACTGGTGCGGGCGACGATGTCGGGCCAGTCAGCATCGCCGATGGCGCGCAGTGAACGCACCGCGTTGCTGACGCTCAGGTTGTCGGCAGCCTGGTCCAGTGGCTGTTGCGACTGCGCGGCGGCCAGATCAGGCAGGGCGGCACGCAGCCAGTCGCTGTAGGCCACGCCTTCACCGGGTCGCAGTGCCGCCCGGCGGTCCTGCAGGCGTTGGGCCATCTGGGTCAGGAACACCCGGCCTACGCCGCGTTGATTGAGCTGCGCCAAAAGTAGATTCAGCGCGGGCAGGTTGTACGACTCCAGCCGGTCACACACCAGATTGGCGACCTCGCGCGCTGCTTTCTTGGCCGCGATACGCTCGGCCAGGCGGCGCAAATTCTCGACCAGCACCACGCGCAGTGTGGTGGGCAACGCCCACAGCTCGCTCAGGTTCAGCTCCCGGGTCTCCTGGTAGGCTGCCAGGTAATGCACCAGGAGGTCCTCGTCGAAAGCGCTGTCGGTGTGTGCGATGAAGGCCCACGCCATGCCGTAAACCCGGGGCAGGCCAGCCAGCGGCTCGTCCAGCAGGATCGGCAGGCGGCGAAAGTAGCTGCGCGGCAGCCCGTCGTGAATCTCCTTGAGCTGCGCTTCAATCAGGTGAAAGTTGTCCAGTAGCCATTCAGCGGCGGGGCTGATGTCATAGCCCGTCTTGGCCTGCTCGACAATGTAGCCATGGGCCTCGCGCAGCACGCGCACATTGCTTCGCAACCGGGGGAAAAAACTGGCAGCGCGCGCAGTGGCTGCACGGTGCGTGGTGCCCAAGCTGCGGCCATGCTGGGCAAAGCGCTGCGGGCCGAAAATCTCAGAGCGAATCGGCGCAAGAATGGCACCCCGGCCTGCATCCAGAATCTTCTGCAGTGCCTGCGACGCGTCCGGGACCCCTCGCAGCGACGGAACGTGTGGCATATTTCAAAAAATCAGGGAACCGATTCCGATCAGAATCGTCAACACGACCAGGCTGCTCACAAAGCGCGCCGACACGAATCCATTGGCTGTCTCGGCAAGGCACTGAAGCGTGAACAGGCGGCCTGAGTGCCCGCGGCAAATCGTCAGGTGCTCCCCCAACGCCGACAGCTCCATGGGCGATGTGTCTGGCGCGTCGCCAACCGAAGCGGTCGTCCAGGCCGGACTGGTCAGGGTATTGGATGTCATGAAAAGCTCCCTTCGCCCGGCAGGCACCGGGGCAGTTTGTTGACGTTGAAATAACGCGTTGAAACTATCGTAGGAAGTTCGTAAGCTTGCGTCTGTCAGACGACGCGCCGCGTGGACCCCTTGCGTGCGACATTTGTGCTGGGTGTCTCGTCGCCTTGCTTTTTTTGAGAGGGCAATTACCATATCTGTATCGCTTAGTCTGTTCGGTAACGAACATAAACAGGACCAGATTTTTAGGGAAGACAAAGCCTGCCCGGCGGTTGGAGATCATTGGTTAAATGTTCGGTACCGAACAAATGACGCCGCAGGGGGATCCTACAATTGTGGCTGTGTCCAAGACCAGTTGCTGGGTCTTTCTTAATGCAGATTCATCCAGGAGTTCCGTCATGGCCGTACCACCCAAATCACCCCCGCCCAGAGACAATCATTTGCTGGCCGCGTTGCCCGCAGACGAGTGGGCGCGCTGGGAGCCTAACCTTGAATTCGTCGAGCTCAAGCTGGGTCAAGTGCTGTACGAGTCGGGTAACACCTTGGAGCATGTTTACTTCCCGGTCACTGCCATCGTGTCACTGCTTTATGTGATGCAAAACGGCGCATCTGCCGAGATCGCCGTGGTTGGCAATGAAGGCATTGTTGGTATTTCGTTGTTCATGGGCGGTGAGTCCACGCCCAGTCGCGCCGTGGTTCAAAGTGCCGGTCTGGGCTTCCGGCTGGCGGCGCAGCTTGTGAAAGATGAGTTCAACCGCGCCGGTCCGGTGATGCACGTGCTGTTGCGCTACACGCAGGCCCTCATTACCCAGATGGCGCAAACGGCTGTCTGCAATCGCCACCATTCACTGGACCAGCAATTGTGTCGCTGGTTGCTGCTGAGCCTGGACCGTTTGAAGGGCAACGAGCTTGTGATGACTCAGGAACTCATTGCCAACATGCTGGGTGTTCGGCGTGAGGGCGTGACCGAAGGTGCCATCAGGTTGCAGGATGCGGGCTTGATCTCCTATGCGCGCGGCCGTATCACGGTACTCAATCGCAAGGGGCTTGAGGCGCGTACCTGCGAGTGCTATGCGGTGGTCAAAAAAGAATACGACAGGCTGTTACCGGCAACTCTTGCAACCTAGTGGCTTGAGCCCGGCGCGGTGGAGGCGCTGTAGGAGCGTGCTGACAACCGGAACCGGTGGTCACTGATAGCCGGTGGCAGTTGTTGAAAGGAAGATTGGGACTCGAATCCACCACCGAGATCCCTATGAACAATTCATCCCTCCGCCTTGCTGATCCGCGTGACAACCAGTTGTTGGGCGCCCTGCACCAGGTCGATTTTGAACGCTGGCAGCCGCACCTGGAACTGGTTGATCTGGCCCAGGGCCAGGTGCTCAGTGAATCAGGTCGCACGCCGACCTTTGTGTACTTCCCCACCACCGCCGTGGTCTCGCTGTTGTGCCTGACGGAAGACGGTGCCTCGTCCGAGATTGGGGTAGTAGGCAAGGACGGCATTGTCGGCATATCGCTGTTCATGAGCGGCAATGCCATGCCCGTTGAGTCTGTGGTGCAAAGCGCCGGGCAGGGGTACCGCATGCGTGCACACGCATTCAAGTCTGAGGCTGATGGCCCGGGGCCCATTCTGGTGATGCTCATGCGCTACGTTCATGCGTTGATGGGTCAAGTCGCCCAGACAGCGGCCTGCAACCGGTATCAATCCATTGAACAACTGCTGTCCCGCCGTCTGCTAATGGGGCTGGAGCGTCTTCCGGCCAACCCGCTGCTGATGACACAAGAGTTGCTGGCCACCTTGCTGGGGGTGCGGCGCGAGGGCATCACTGCCGCAGCGCTCAAACTTCAAAAGGACGGCGCGATCCGCTATAGCCGGGGCCGCATTGAGGTGCTTGACAGGGAACTTCTGGCGCAACGCACCGGGGAGCGCCTCACTACCAGAGCACACCAGTCCATCGCTGAGTCCTCAGGTATGGCTACGGCGGCCTGAGAAGAGGCCGCCCGCCGCTGACCGCACGGTGGTTTACAGAGGGCTACTGGGTTAGCGACTACTATGTGGGCTGGCAGACAGTCAAGGGGCCTCGCAAAGCACACCATGGTGTGCTACGTGAACCGTATTTGCTAGCAGGGCGATCTTCAGCGCGCCCACTTCCCCGTTGGGGGCCAGCAACATACCGGAGCGCCTTAAATGCCTATCCCAGAAAATCACCTCATCAAGTTGCTTCCGCGCAAGGACCGCTTGCACCTGCTTGGCCTTTGCGAGTCGGTATCTTTAGGTTTGTCTGAGGTCCTGTACGAGCCCGGTCAGCCAACCCGCCATATTTATTTTCCAACCGACGGGTTCATCTCGTTGATTGCCCCAATCGACGGAAAGCCCGGACTTGAAGTCGGTATCGTGGGCCGTGAAGGCATGCTGGGCGTGCAGGTTGCCCTGGGGGTGCCGACATCACCCTTGCATGCGCTGGTGCAGGGGCCGGGTACGGCGTGGCGGATTGACACCAAGGTGTTTCGCGCCGAGCTGGCGGGTAGCGCTGCACTTCAACGTGGCATTAATCGCTATGTCTATGTCTTGATGGCCCAAATGGCCACGGCCTCGGCGTGCCTGCGATTTCACCTGATCGGCCAGCGGCTGGCCCGTTGGCTTTTAATGAGCCAGGATCGTGCGGGCAGCGACAGTTTTCCGATCACCCAGGAGTTTCTCTCGTACATGCTGGGGGTGCGCCGTGTGGGCGTCACGGCCGCAGCGGGCGTGTTGCAGCGCAATGGCCTGATCGAATATAACCGTGGCGACCTGAAAGTGCTCAATCGCCCGGGGCTTGAGGCGGCGGCTTGCAGCTGCTACGCGGCCGACAAGCAGACCTACGCCGAGACCCTGGGCTGATTGAGTTCGAGGTGCCGCCACAGCGCCGCGTGTTCGTTGCCGCACAGACGCCAACGTCCGGTCCGTTTCAAATCGGGCTCCATGCATCAACCATCCCTTTGAGGCTATTCACATGAATCAGCAGACTCCTCCATGCGCTCCTGCGGTCGCCGGGCAGATAGGCAACTCATTGATGCAGATGCAGGCG
This sequence comes from Rhodoferax sp., assembly GCA_031411175.1. Taxonomy (GTDB): domain Bacteria; phylum Pseudomonadota; class Gammaproteobacteria; order Burkholderiales; family Burkholderiaceae_C; genus JANYCG01. Next base: position 4,920 of record JANOAP010000034.1, read on the forward strand.
CGGCTGGCCTTTGAACGTCGGCGAAGCCAGGACCTGGAGGCTGATCTGCTGGAGACCCAGGTCGAGTTGTTGCAGGCGCGTGCAGACATGGAGGGCCTGCAGGCCGCAGAGCGGCGTGTGCGGCACCTGGCCATGCATGACAGTTTGACGACGCTACCGAACCGCAGTTTCTTTGCTGAGCGGCTGGATCAAGCCTTGTCGGCCGCCGCACCCCAGAAACGGGGGTTTGCCGTCCTCTACCTTGATCTGGATGATTTCAAGCAGGTCAACGACACCCACGGCCATGCGGTGGGCGATGAGTTGTTGCGGGTGGTGGCAGCACGGCTGAGTCGCTCAGTGCGCGCCGAAGACGTGGTGAGCCGCCTGGGTGGCGATGAGTTTGCGTGCCTGTTAGGTGACTTGCCTGCGCGTGAGCAACTGAGCCACCTTGCCTGCAAAGTGCTGGATGCGGTGGCTGCGCCCTGCCAGATAGGCGAGCTGCGCCTCAACATACGCCCCAGCATTGGCATTGCCATGTGCCCCACGGACGGTGAAACGGCAGAGCTGCTGATTGAACACGCCGATGCGGCCATGTACAACGCCAAGCGGCATCGCAGTGGCTATGCATTCTTTGATGAACAGGCAGCCCGCTGGGCTGGAGAAACCGGTTTTGCACCGGTGGCACACCCTGCCCAAGCACGTGCATCTGCGTGACAACTGAAAGGAGGCGTTCGGGCCCTGGTTGACCGCACCGTGGCGCATTTCGGGCGCCTCGATGTCACTTGCAACAACGCCGGTATCGGGGGCCCCAGTGGGGCTCTGGTGGACTACCCGCTGGACGGTGGCTATCTGGCGCGCTGACTAGCCATCGGGTGGCGCCCGGGTTCTATTGCACCGCGCCAAACAATGCGCCAGCACCCGCCGTGATGGCCATGGCTACTGCTCCCCAAAACGTCACCCGCCACGCACTGGCGAGCACATGGGTACCCCCGGCCTTGGCCGCAATCAGGCCCAACAGCGCCAAAAATACGAGCGTGCTGCCTGCGATCCACAGAAGCAGACTTTGCCGGGGTACCAGCGCGGTCACCAGCAGGGGCAGTGCGGCACCTAGGGCAAAGCTGGTGGCTGAGGCCAGTGCGGCCTGCATGGGGTTGGCACTGTGGGTTTCGGACAGACCCAGCTCATCACGCGCGTGCGCGCCCAGCGCATCGTGTGACATCAATTGGGTTGCCACCTGCTTCGCCAGAGCGGGTTCCAGCCCGCGGGTGACGTAGATGTCAGACAGCTCGCGGTGCTCTGCCACCGGGTCCTTGAGCAGCTCGGCACGCTCACGAGCCAGATCAGCCTGCTCGGTATCGGCCTGCGAATGAACAGAAACATATTCCCCGGCAGCCATCGACATGGCGCCGGCCACCAACCCGGCTACGCCGGTGAGCAAGATGCTGCTGTGGCTTGCGCTGGCTGCAGCCACGCCGACCATCAGGCTAGCGGTTGATACGATGCCGTCATTGGCTCCCAGCACAGCGGCCCGAAGCCAGCCAATGCGCGATGTTCGGTGTCTTTCATGGTGTCTCATGCGTCCATTATGGGTTGGCCGCTGCATAGGTACCGACATGGTCCTGGCAGACAGGCTGGCTTGCAGTGACCGAACCTGATCTTCCCTTTTATTTCATGGGCGAACTGGGGTTGTGTGGTTGCCGGGCTCGTCAGGAAGTTGCCGAGTTTGGTCCTGCGCACCGTCAAGTTCTGTTCGCTGCCGCACAGACCCGCACCGGCTTGGCTTTTACAAACAGCCCGAGGAGATCATGATGACTGAACTTGCTGTATTGCCCCGCCATCCGGCCCCGACGGACTTGCGTCCGAGACTGGGCCACCGGGTGCAACCCAGCCCGCCAGCCCATTGGCGTGAGTCGCTGAGGATGGTAGAACGGTACCTGCCCTTCACGCGCCGGCTGGTGCATGCGGATGCCACGGTGCAGCTTGCCGGTGAGCCTTTCACCAGCCTGCACATCATCAAGGTGGGCGCGGTCAAGACGGTGGCGCTGTCTGCCAGTGGGCGTGAGCAAGTGGTTGGCCTGCTTCTGCCTGGCGAGTGGGTCGGTTTTGATTGCATCGCCACCGGTGTTCAGGCTTGCGACGCCTACGCAATGGACACCTGCGAGATCTGGAGCCTGCGCTATGACGCCATGCTGCGCGTTGCAGTCGCTGTGCCGACCATCCTGCAGGCGGTCTGCATGGCCATGAGTGCCCAGCTCGCCCGAGACCGTGATTGGCGCTTTTCCATTTGCACGCTGCCCGCCGATGCGCGTGTCGCTGACTTCGTGCTCACCTGGGTGCACGCGCTGTCTGCGCGTGACCTGCGCACAGACCAAATCACCCTGCGCCTGACCCGTGCCGAGATTGGCAGCTACCTCGGCATGACGCTGGAAACCGTGAGCCGGTCCTTCAGCCGTCTGAATCGCTGCGGCCTGATCCGGTTTGAAGACAAGGGGCGACGTTATTTTGCGATTCCGAGCGTTGACGCATTGACCGAATATGTGCGCAACATCGTGGATCCGGCGGAGCGAAAGACGCTGCAATGAACGCAACCCAGGGGCTTCTTTGGTGCGCAATCGCACAGACCCGCGCACTTGCCCGGTCACAGAATGTGCCCGGCATTCAATTCAATCTCAAGAAAGAAACATCATGAAGAAAACCCTACTGACAGCCGCACTGGGCTTGGCCATTGCCATGACTGCGTTGACCCCCGTTAGCGCCCAGACTGCCGGCAGCACCACGGTCGGTGTTGCGGCGTTTGACGTGACCGAAGTGGCGAGCGGCTGGAGCGTGAAGAAAAGCATCCTCGGCAAGACCGTCTACAACGATGCGGGGGCCAAAGTGGGCAAGGTGGAAGACCTGATCATCACGCCCGGCAAGTTTGTCTCCTACGTGATCATTGGGGCGGGCGGTTTTGTGGGTATTGGCCGCCACGACGTGGCCGTGCCCATGGCGCAGATCGTGAACCAGGGCGGCAGAATCACGATGCCCGGTGCCACCAAGGATGTGATCAAGGCCATGGCGAAGTTTGACTATGCGGCCGACACCAGCACGCGTGACAAATTCATTGCCAATGCTGACAGTGACATGGCAAAGGCACGGGCTAAAGTGACCGAGTACGAAAAGAAGGCGTCCACTGCCACGGGTGAAGCCAAAGTAAAGATGGACCAGCAGATGGCCAGTCTCAAGCAGGACCTGAAGACGGCTGACGACAAGCTCGGCGAGATGAAGACGGCAGGCGTTGCCAAATGGAAAGAGTTTGAAGCCGACGTAGGTAAGACCATGGCGCGTTTGCGTGCTTCCATCAACAAGGCCACCAGTTAAGGCAGGTCGTTCTTACTCAGAAAGCCCCTATGTTGACTCTTCAGCTCAGGCCTGATGAAAACGGTGAGTTCGTCAGAATGCTAAATTTCTACCGTCACAGCGGCGGACTGGCGCGCAAGCAAGAGGTGGTGTCACGCTTTGAGGCACAAGGTGGGCCTGGCCTTGCCACCGTGGACCAATGGATCGCCCAGCGCGATGTCATCTGTTTTGACTGGAAAGACGACGCCTGGATGCCCTGGTTCCAGTTCAACCGCTTTGAATTGGCACCGCACCGGCAGTTGCGCCCGGTGTTTGCCGAGCTGAAACCGGCGTTCGACGCATGGGAAATGGGCAGCTGGTTTGTGCGTCCCAATGGCTGGCTTGCGGGTCGTATTCCCGTAGACATTTTGATGTCGAATTTGCCTGCCGTGCTGGACGCTGCGCGGGCAGACCGGTATATCGCCAACGGGTGATCTGCCGAATTCAGTGAAGGTGTTCACAGACCATTTCTGTGTTCGCCACCGCACAGAATCGCGCCAGACATATCCCTAAGCTGCCCCTATGCCGATGGTGACCCCACAGGGCGCATCGACTGATTCACAGCAGACACCCTGTCTGCTGTGCCCTGTTTCTCAATCTTTAAGGACCTTCCATGAAAACTACCCTGCTGATCTCAGCCGTTCTCGCTGCATTTGCCCTGAGCGCGTGCGACAAACCCGCCGTGGTCGTGGTGCCCACCACGCCAGTGGGTGTACCCGGACCTGCGGGCCCAACCGGCGCGACGGGAAATACCGGTGCCACAGGCAATACCGGCAATACCGGAAACACCGGCAGCACGGGCAATACGGGCAATACGGGCAGCACGGGCGATACGGGTGCGACTGGCAAGTCCGGCGCGGGCACCACGATCATCGTCGTGCCGGCTGCATCGTCACCGACCAACTGATACCAAGTTAACGCAACCTGTGTCAAGGAGAGACGTTGATGGGGCGTATCTGGAGCCCTTGATGCCGTGACCATCAGGCCTTTACCTTGCCCAAGGTCTGGCGGCGGCAGGGCCAATTGCTGGCCATCCGCGTAGGACATCTACTACGGCGAATGGCGGCTTGGTCTGCTGGTCACATCGCATTGCGCTCTCCATACTTGGGGCATCACTTGAACACCCTGGAGCCATCAATGAATACCTTTTTAAAAACCGCACTGGCATGTGGCACAGTTGCTCTTGCGGCACAGGTAAGCGCGCAGGTTACCTTTTACGAGAATGAAGACTTTCAGGGTCGCTCATACGCCACGGGCCAACGGGTCGACAACTTGCAGGGTACGAGGTTCAATGACCGTGCCTCGTCGGTGATCGTGATGCGAGGCCGCTGGGAGGTCTGTTCCGATGCCCGCTTCGCTGGCTCATGCATCGTGTTGCGCCCGGGGCGATACCCGTCGCTGGCCGCCATGGGTATGAATGACCGTGTGTCATCCATGCGCATGGTCAGCGCCAATGCGCGTATGAACGACAACCGGTATGCGCCGCCTGCGGCCCCGGTTTACGATAACCGCCGCCGCAACAATGAACGACTGTATGAAGCAGATGTGACCTCGGTGCGGGCTGTGGTCGGCCCGCCAGAGCAGCGATGCTGGGTTGAACGCGAGCAAGTTTCGCAGGAACCGCCGCGTTCCAATGTGCCCGGTGCGATTGCAGGCGCGCTCATCGGCGGTGTTCTGGGCCACCAAGTTGGCGGCGGGGCGGGCAAGGATCTCGCAACTGTGGGCGGTGCCATCGCTGGCGGTGCGGTAGGTGCCCAGATTGGCCGCGACGGCAATTCGCAGCAGGCCGCTACCCGCGACGTTCAACGATGCGCGTCGGTACCCAGCCAGGCGCGACCTGCACTGTGGGACGTCAGCTACAACTTCCGCGGGCAGGAACACCGCCTGCAGATGACGAGCCCCCCCGGTGCGACGGTGACCGTCAACCGGCTGGGTGAGCCGCGCTCATAGCGTCACGGGACGAAGGAGCCGCCATGAGCCTCATCGCACTGTTGATCCTTGGCCTTGCCGTTGTTCCGGCATTTGGCCTGGCCATACTCGGATGGCTTGCGCTTGCGGGTGAAGATGAAGACACAGGTTCCTTCGTCGGTTTTGAAGGCATGCCTGCGGAAAGGCACGCCACGAAGGGTGCGGCATAGCCCCTAATACGCAAACAACCACTTGCGGCCCAAACTACTTGCGGCCCAATGCCAGCAAAGCCACCCCGACCACAATCACGCCAATGCTGGCGATCAGCGGCACGTTGACACGCTCTTTCTCTTGTACTTTGAGTTCAAGAGGCCCCAGCTTGACCGCGCTGGTCTCTTTGGTGTAGCTGAATCCGCCATAAGCCAGGCCCAGGCAACCTACAGCAATCAGGACGATGGCGATCAATTTAGTGGTATTCATTTCATTCTTTCTGTTAAAAATTGGGAAAGGTCTTTTAGCACGACCTGAACGGCCAGGTTGGCGGCGACCACACCACCATATGCGTCTTCGCTCGTCGACGAAGTGCTTGCATCAAATTCGCGCCAGGCCAGCACGCGACGTGTTTTGTCATCAATCAGGTAGGCGCGAAGGGTGAAGCGAACCTGGCTGGGTTGCGTCAAAAACTCGTGTTGCAACCGGATGATTTCAGTGTCAAGACGCAAGTCACCTGACGCGGTGGCCGATGTGAGGGCCACTGCGCGAAAGCTGCCGGTCTTAGCGATGGTGCTCACCAGCAAAGGCCCGAGCATGCGCGCCGGGAGGTCCACCCACTCGCTTTGTGCAAAGTATGCCAGCTTGAAGGGCTCACGCAGGTACATGATGCGCTGGCTGTCGAATCCGGCGGCGGCGTGGGGCGGGTTGATGATCAGCGTCTGGCCCGCAGGGCTCAAGGTGGGCACGGGCGGCATGGAGGGTAAATTCGCATCCAGCGAATAAAAGGTGGGGTGTGCCGTGCGGGTGGGGCTCAGTGCGCTGCAACCACCCAGTGTTGCAAGCGCCATCACCATGGCAACAGCCTGGCAAGGCGTGACGTAAGGGGCGAAGCGGGGTATCGCCAGGCGGTTGGAGTTCATGGTGTAGCTTCCTTTTCCCCAGGTCCAGGTGGCAATGGCGTGCGCCCAAATAGCAAACCCCTTGGGTCACGCTCGGTCTGCTCGGTGACGCGGCGAAGCGAGGTGGTCAGCGCGCCGAGTTCGCCCATGAGCCGTTCGAGCTCGGGTAGCGTCTCTGTGCCGAAGCGTTTGACATCCGCACCCACGGCCTCCACCGTCTTGCCTGCACTGGTGCTGGTGCGGGCGACTTCATTGCCCATTTTCTCAATGGCATCGGCGCTGCGTCCGATGCGGTCAATGACCGGGCCCATCTGGGCAGTCACTCGCGATGCGTTGTCAAACGTTTTCGCGGCGCTGGCCATGCCGGCATCCAGCGTGTCTTTGCGGGCAGCGAATGTGTGGGCGACGATGGCAATGTCTGCCAGCGCATTTTTGAAGGCGGTACGGTTCTCGTCATTGAGCAGGGCGTTGATGTTGCCCGAAGTGCTGTCCAGCTTCTCCAGCACACTGGTAAGCACGTTTTCCAGCCGGGCACCCAGAGATGGCTTGGTGCGGATCACAGGGTATCGGTCGCCCGAACGGGCCGTGAGCAGTGGGGCGTTGATGGCACCGCCGCTGAGCTCGACGTAGGCGATACCGGTCAGGCCCTGCGTCTTCAGGATGGCCACCGTGTCGATTTTGATGGGGGTGCCCCGCTCGATGGCAAAGAGCAGGTTCACGCGCTGTGGGTTGGCCGCGTCGAGCTCAATCTGCCGCACCTTGCCCACGTCAACCCCGTTGTACTTGACGGGTGCATTGAGGTTCAGTCCCGCTACCGACTCGTCTTCCAAGGCAAGGTAGAGGTCGTACTTCTTTTGCAATGCGCCGCCCGAGGCCAGCCACAGCACAACGGCAATGACGACCGCGCCGAGCACCAGCACAAAGGCCCCGACCAGTGTGTAGTTCACCTTGGTTTCGATGACGTGTCTCCTGAATGCGGTGGGGCCAACGGCGCCGCCTGTTGCTGCGCTGCCCTGGCACGTGGGCCGTCGAAGAATTGGCGGATGATGGGTGCGTCCATCTTTGAGAGCGCCTGCATTGAGCCCATACCCTGCACACTGCCGTCGCCCAGCACCGCCACGCGGTCGGCCACTTGCCACAGCGTGTCGAGGTCGTGGGTGATCATCACAATGGTCAAGCCGAAGGTGTCGCGCAGCTTGAGCACCAGCTCGTCAACACCGCCCGCACTGTGGGGGTCCAGCCCCGCCGTGGGTTCGTCCAGAAACAGCAGTTCCGGGTCCATCGATAAGGCGCGAGCCAGTGAGGCCCGTTTCATCATGCCGCCGCTGAGCTCGGCGGGGTATTGCGCACCCACTTCGGGCTTCAGGCCGGTCATGGCTAGCTTCCATGCTGCTATGTCATTGACGAGTACATCGTCCAGATCCGTGTGCTCGCGCAGGGGCAGGCCGATGTTTTCAATCACCGTCAAAGCGCCAAACAGGCCGCCGTGCTGAAACATGACGCCCCAGCGCTGGCGCAAGGCCTGCACGTCGCCTTCGCTGATGGTGAGCAGGTCCTTGCCCAGCACCCGAATCGCCCCTGCGCTGGGTCGGTGCAGCAAAATCATCTCCCGCAGCAAGGTCGACTTGCCGGAGCCGCTGCCACCAATCAGGGCGAATATCTCGCCACGCCGCACCGACAGGTCCACGCTTGTGTGAACCACGTGGTCACCGAACCGGGTCTCGACTCCGCTGAGTTCGATGACGGGTTCGTCATTGGGCGTGCAGGCGTCGAGGGTGGCTTGCATGTCAGAGATCCAGCGCGCTGAATGCAACCGAAAAAAGGGCGTCGGCAACGATCACCAGAAAAATCGATTGCACAACGCTTCGTGTGGTTTGCCGGCCCACGCTGTCGGCACCGCCCTTGGTGCGAAACCCCTGAAAGCAGCCTACGATTGCAATGACAGCGGCGAAAACCGGGGCCTTGCAGATGCCAATCAGGTAGGCCGTTGGGCTGACCGCCTTGACGAAGCGGTCCAGAAACTCATTGAAGCTGACACCCAGCTGGGCTTGCGCCATGATCATGCCGCCAAAGACACCCAGCAGGTCGGCAAACGCTGTCAGCAGGGGCATGGCAATCATCAGCGCGATGATTTTGGGGACGACCAACAGATCCATCGGCGCAATGCCAATGGTGCGCATGGCGTCGATCTCTTCGGTCACGGCCATGGTGCCAATCTGGGCCGCGTAGGCCGAGCCTGAACGCCCGGCAATGATGATGGCGGTGATCAGGGGCGCGAATTCCCGCAGCATGGACAGGCCCACCAGGTCCGCCACAAAAATGTTGGCTCCATACTGCCGGAGCTGTGCTGCGCCCTGGTATGCCACGACGACGCCGAGCAGAAAGGCCAGCAGGCCCACGATGGGCAGCGCGTCAAAACCGGCAGTGCGGATGTTGAACAGGATGGGCCGCCAGCGCATGCGTTTCGGGTGCCTGATGCAGCCGCCGAGCGCGATGGCACTTTCGCCGATGAAAGCGAGCAGGGCGAGCGCCTGCTCAATCGCCTCAGCAACGATCTGGCCGGTGCGAAAAAGGACGCCCGGCTGCGGCGTTTCAACAGGCGCAGGCACCTTGACTTGATCGGCAACGTGCTGTGCCACCACGGCTAGCAGTTTGCTGAAGTCCGCTTGCAGGCCTTGCAGGCTAACCGGGGTGCCTTCACTTTCCAGCCGCATGAGCAAGCTTTGCAAGACCCATGCGCCTGCGGTGTCCAGTGCCTCTATGCCCGAGGCGTCAGCGACGACGGGTGACGCGCCTGCCGTGGGTCGATGCGGGAGATGAACCGCAGCCAGTGGAAGACGTACAGCACTGACTGCGCGCGCCGTCCACGAGCCCGACAAGGCCAGTTCCCCAGGGTGCGTCTGGACGATGGCGGCAAGGGTCGAAGGTGTGGTTGGCATGAACACGTCGACAGTAGACGAAGTGTTCTACCCCGTATGTGCGCTGACGCACACAGCGGCCCGCCGCGTCACATGCCCCGAGGCGGTGGCAGGCCGTGAGCAGAATAAATTTCAGCTCAAATAGGGCCTAAAGCCCCGTCAAATGGGCTTGACCAGCTACTAAATATGTAGCGATGCCAGCCCGCCAACCACGGCGCCCACGGCCGCTACACCAAACATGGTGTACTCCACCCACTTCTTTTTGGTGAGCAGGGCAATGGCGGCCAGTGCAATGGCGACTTGCAGCACCGTGGTGGCTTGTGCCCAGCGGTGGTGCTGGTGCATCTGCTCATCGCTCTGTTTGTCCCACTGAGTAGCCTCGGCCTCCATCTTGTCCGCGCCCACCTTGATCTCGGTTTTTTCCTTTTCGTAGCGGTCGATCTTGGCCTGGTACTTGGCCTTTTCGGGCTCGCCGGTGGTCAGGTCACGCGCCAGCTCGGCCAGCGACTGCTTGGTGCTCTTGCTCTGGAAATAATTCCACTGGTTGGATGCCTCTGTTTTTTTGATGGCCGCGTTGTTTTTATACAGACCCGCATTGGCTTGCGTGGCACCGCCCATGTACGAAAAAATCGCGCCGACGGTGGCTACCATGGCAGTAAACATGGCAATCTGGTTGATCATGCCGCCCGATGAATGGTCACCATGTCCGCCTTGTGCCGCATGCTCCAGCTCGTGATCGTGCGGCCCGTGTACGTGAAAACCTGCTCCAGACATGTCAGACTCCTGTTGTGTTGCCAATGGTATGGCGATGGTTGTGGTGGTACCTGGCAAAAGAAAACTTCAAACCGTTGGACGACACCTGGGATACCCCAGGCGTTTTAATCCACTGCGGCCCGAATTGTGGCGCAAACGCGTCCCCTGCAAAATCAGCGTCGATTTCGGTGACTACGGCGGTCTCAGCCAGCGGCAAAGTCAGCGCGTAAATCTCGGCACCGCCAATCACCCATGCGTCAGCTTCGGGCGGGCAAAGGGCGATGGCCTGCGCTACCGAATCTGCGCGAACCGCGCCATTGACCTGCCAGCTTGCCTGCCGGGTGATCACGATATTCATCCGTCCGGGCAGGGGTCTGAATTTCGGCGGCAACGAGTCCCAGGTTTTGCGCCCCATGATGACAGGGCAGCCCATGGTGGTGCGCTTGAAGTGCGCCATGTCTTCCGGCAGGTGCCAGGGCAGGGTGCCGTTGCGGCCAATCACGCCATTGGCGGCGCGGGCAAGGATCAGGTGAAGAGTCGTCATGCAGGCCTGAATGTTAAACGGCGACGGGTGCCTTGATCGCCGGATGGCACTCATAGCCCAGCATCTCGAAATCTTCAAACTCGTACTCAAAGAGGGAGGCCGGACGGCGCTTGATGTTCAGCGTGGGGTAGGCGAATGGCGCACGACTCAATTGAAGCGCTACCTGCTCGTGGTGGTTGCTGTAGATATGGCAGTCACCGCCAGTCCAGATGAAGTCGCCCACAGCCAGATCGCACTGCTGCGCCACCATGTGGGTGAGCAGAGCGTAACTTGCGATGTTGAACGGCACACCCAGAAAGATGTCGGCACTGCGCTGGTAGAGCTGGCAGCTGAGTTTTCCGTCGGCGACATAGAACTGAAAGAAGGCGTGGCAAGGCATCAGCGCCATTTTGGACAGCTCGGCCACGTTCCAGGCACTGACGATGATGCGCCGTGAATCGGGGTTGGTCTTGAGCGTCTTGATGACTTCAGCAATCTGGTCAATGTGCCCACCATCCGGCGTGGGCCAGCTGCGCCACTGCACGCCATACACCGGCCCCAGGTCACCGTCCGGCCGGGCCCATTCGTCCCAGATCGTGACGCCACGTTCCTTCAGCCAGTTGTTGTTGGATGAGCCCGTCAGAAACCACAGCAGTTCCTGGATGATGGCCTTCAGAAAAACCTTCTTGGTCGTGACCAGGGGAAAGCCTTCGCTCAGGTCGTACCGGAGTTGATGGCCAAACACGCTGCGGGTGCCGGTGCCCGTGCGGTCGGTCTTGGTGGTGCCCGTGGTGTACACGTGGCGCATAAGGTCTTCGTATTGGGAGCGGATGGGGCGGTTGGAATGGAGCAGATTGGTTGTCATATCAATAGCCACCGAAGAGCGTGTCCAGCGCGTGTTGAATCGCCAGTTGTTGATCCGCAATGTTGACCACCGCCCGGCGCAGCTCGCTTGTGGGAACCGCACCCATCGCAGACGTGTGCATGACGAAGGGCTTGCCCGAAACTATCACTTCGGGATTCAGGTCTCGAACCAGACGGCTTAAATAGCGCGGGCTGGCCAGCGGCACAACGGCCCGTGTGTCTACATCGACAAATGTGTTCTGCACATCCAGAAAATAGGGGATATCGCCGCCCAAACCGCTGTCGGGGTTGCGATAGACGTCAAAACGGGCCATCGTCAAGTCTTCTCGACGCGACCGTCACCCAGGCTTTTCCCCCAGGTACGGTATTTGGCCAGAGGAAGCCCATCTTTTCTGATGCGTTCGTTGTAGGCCTCAAACGCCTGGAGGTTGTCCTCCCGCCACTTTTCCCAGTAACGCCGTTTAACTTCTTCCTGCAAAAAGGCATCGACCGTTTTAGACAAATTCATGCCTAGCTCTTTGGCCATCTGCAGCGTGCGGGCATTGATGGACAGATTGACCGGCCGCTTTTGAGTGTCAGAGGCTGTGCTTGAAGCTGCGTGGGAGGCGGTGAGCATAAGATCCCTTGAAATAATGCGCATGATTTATGCACATTTTACTATGCGCATGGATGCTGTCAAACCCGCACTACCCGCCCCGGGTTCATCAAATTGGTCGGGTCCAATGCCAGTTTGACGGCACGCATCATGTTCAGCGCCACGGGCGACTTGTGTTTGACGAGCTTGTCCACCTTCATGCTGCCCACGCCGTGTTCGGCGGAAATCGAGCCGCCAAAGGCCTGCACAGAGTCAAATACGATGGTGTTGACTTCTTCCTCACGCTCACGCAAGAAGGCCACCGCATCGCCGCCCTCGGGCGCCTGCACGTTGTAATGCAGGTTGCCGTCGCCCAGATGCCCGAAGTCCACCAGCCGCACGCCGGGAATTGCATCGGTCAACAACGCATCCGTCACCCGCACGAACTCGGGAATTCGCGACACGGGGATCGACACGTCGTGCTTGATGTTGGGCCCCTCCAGCGGCTGCGCCAGTGGAATGCTTTCGCGAATGTGCCACAGCGTTTTGGCCTGGGCGATGTTTTCGGCCACCACGGCATCCGTCACGCAGCCTTGCTCCATGGCGATTTCCAGCAGGTGCTCGAACTGGCCTCGGGCATGGGCTTCAGACTCGTGGTCTGAGTTTTCAAGCAACACGCACCATGGGGTATCCCGGTACAACGGCACCCGCAACTGCGGGAAATGCTTGTCCACCAAACTCAGCGCGAACTGCCCCATGACTTCGAAACCCGTCAGTCCTGCGCCCAGATGCTGATGGGCCAGGCCCAGCAGCGTCACCGCGTGCTCAAGCGATGGCACGGCGGCCCAGGCGGTTAGCTGCGACGCAGGCTGTGGGTACAGCTTGAGTGTGGCAGCGGTGATGATGCCCAGCGTGCCTTCAGCGCCAATGAACAAGTTTTTCAGGTCATAGCCCGTGTTGTCCTTGCGCAGGCCGCTCAGGCCCTGCCAGATCTCGCCCTGTGCCGTGACCACTTCCAGCCCCAGGCACAGGTCGCGCGTATTGCCGAAGCGCACAACCTGGGTGCCACCCGCGTTGGTGCCCAGGTTGCCGCCAATGGTGCAACTGCCCTCGGCCGCCAGACTCAAGGGAAACAGAAAACCGTTGGCTTCAGCCACCTCCTGCAGGCTTTGCAGAATGCAGCCTGCGTCCATGGTCATGGCCAGGTTGGCCGCGTCGATGGCGCGCACGGCGTTCATCCGCTGAAGGCTCAGCACGATCTGGCGGCCTGACTCGTCGGGGATGGACCCCACCACCAGACCGGTGTTGCCACCCTGGGGCACGATGCTCAAGCCCAGCGCTTGCTGGGCTTGTGCGCACAGGCGCACCACGTCGGCCACTTCCTGCGTGGCACCCGGGCGTACCACAGCCAGTGCTTTGCCTTTGCTTCGCTTGCGCCAGTCCATCTCCCAGGCGCTGAGGTCGCCTTCCGTGAGGACGTTGGCCGCGCCGACGATACCCCGCAGGGCGTCAAGAAAGTCTGCTTGAGTGGTCATGGTGTTTGAATCTCGGGAACCCGGGCTGCACCGGCAGCGACTGCTTTTGCATTTTTCTGGCGAAGCCGCACATGCAGCACACAGGCCACAAAGGCCAGCAGGCACAGCAACACCTCGCCCATGCCCAGGTAGTTGCCGGGTGCACGGTCGCTCCAGGCGCGCACCACACCTTCAATGAAATAAAGCCACACCACCAGGCTGAGCCAGCGGTAGGTGTACATGCGGTTCTTCAGCAATCCGGCCAGTGGAATGCACAGCGGCAGCACCTTGAGCGCCAGCAGCGAGCCGCCCGGCTTGATGGGTGCCAGCACCAGTTCCCAGGCCAGGCCCAGCGCGATGAGGCCCAGCACACTGCCTACGGCCAGCCAGCGGGTGTGATTGACGCGATTGTCTTGTGATGTCATTGGAATGGCATCATAGCGGCCATGAACCTGCGTGTACCCGACTTGCCTCTCCTCAACCCGTCCCGATTCCCCTGGCGCAGCACTGTGCAGACTTTGCGCGAGCGTTTGCGCGAAGACCAACTGGCCCTGACGGCCAGCAGCCTGACCTTCACCACCACCATTGCGCTGGTGCCCTTGATCACCGTGGCGCTGGCGGTGTTTACGGCGTTTCCCATGGTCTCGACCCTGCAGGCCGTTCTGCAAAAGTGGTTGATCGAGAGCCTGATTCCCGACACTATTTCGCGCCAGGTGCTGGGCTACCTCACGCAGTTTTCCGGCAAGGCCAGCAAGCTGGGTGTGGTGGGCGTAGCCGTGCTGTTAGTCACGGCGCTGACCCTGATCTTGACGATAGACCGCACGCTCAATCGCATCTGGCGGGTGCGCCGGCCCCGACCGCTGGGTCAGCGGGTGCTGATCTACTGGGCCGCCATCACCCTGGGGCCGCTGCTGCTGGGTGCCAGCCTGACGATGACTTCCTTTGCCATTTCGGCCTCCAAGGGCCTTGCGGGTGGCCTGCCTGGCGGCGTGAAATTCCTGTTTGATGTGCTGGAGTTTGCGCTGCTGGCGGCGGGCATGATGGCGCTGTACCGGTTTGTGCCCAACACCGATGTGAAGCGCGGCCATGCCTGGGTGGGTGGCATCTTTGTGGCGTGTGGCATTGAGCTGGCCAAGAAGATTCTGGTGATCTACCTGGGTGCCATGCCCACTTACTCTGCGGTGTATGGGGCCTTTGCCATCGTGCCCATCATGCTGGTGTGGATCTATGTGGCCTGGCTCATCGTGCTGTTGGGTGCAGTGATTGCAGCCTACCTGCCCAGCTTGCTTATGGGTGTGGCCCGCCGTGCCAGCACGCACGGATGGCAGTTCCAGCTCGCGATGGAGACCCTGCAGCAAGTGCACCGTGTGCGCAATTCCCAAGTGCGGGGGCTGACGCTGCTGCAACTGTCGGTCATGCTGCAAGTGGACTCCTTGCAACTGGAGCCCGTGCTGGAAACGCTGACCCTGCTGGACTGGGTGGGGCTGCTTGACGAAGTGCAACCAGGTGCCTCGCCGCGTTATGTGCTGCTGGCCGACCCCGATGCCACACCGCTGGCACCGCTAATGGAGTCGCTGTTGCTGGACCGTACTGATTCCACCCTGAGTTTGTGGGAAAACGGGCGCTGGCCCTCATTGAATATGCGTGATGCGCTATGAAAAGAAGAGTAGTCGACTTGCCAACTGCCCTGGCTTAAGGATGTTGCCGTGCGCATGATGGCGCGGGCCTGAACGTTCATGGTGAAGACCAGTGGTCAGACGGCGGTGGCGTGGATTTGCGCTTCGGCGTCGGCCAACCGATCAAGTTGCTGTTCCGCATCGCCAAAGAGAATGTGCGATGCAGCCAAATGCCGGACGTAGTGCCCCAGGACATATTCGTCAGTCATGCCAATGGCACCGTGCATTTGTACCGACTCCTCCCACACCAGGCGGGCCGCCTGCGACGCGTAGGCCTTAGTCGCAGCCACATAAATTTGCCGGGTCAGGCCGGTCCCGGTGAAAGACCGGGCTGCTGCGTGCACCAGAGCACGTGTTTCCTCGATGGCAACATGCATGTCCACCAGGCGGTGCTGCAGCGCCTGGTTGCTGGCCACGATGCGTCCGAACTGTTTGCGGGTCTTGAGGTAGTCGAGCGTGATCTCCAGCGCCCGGGCCATGGCCCCCACGGTTTCTGCGCATGAAACGAGCACGGCATGGTCGACTGCCAGCTGAATGGCTTGCGTCACGTCAGTGGCTGCATCGAGCCGGGCATCAGCACCAACCGCTGCATTGTTCAGCCGCAGGTGGGCCGCATGGCGACCGTCCACCAGGGTGTAATTTTGCAGTTCGAGGCCCGCAGTTCCGGGTTCTATCAAGAACAGGGCACCTTCAGGCGGCTCGTGGCCATGGCTGCAAATTGCCGCAACGATCAGCGCATCGGCTCCGGGTGCGCCTAGCGCCAGCTCCTTGGTGCCGGTGAGCCAATAGTTGCCGTCGCGGTAATCGGCGCGCATCTTGATCTGAGTCGCATCAAAGCGGCTGCCGTGTTCCCAGGCGGCGAAGGCAATGCGTTTGTCGCCCGCTGCAAGTGCCGGCATCCACTGGGCCCGCTGGCCGGCGTTGCCGGTGCTTGATAAAAGGTTGGCGGCCATCACGCCGGATGGGATCCAGGGCTCAACAATGAGCGCCCGGCCCAGTTCTTCGGCCAAAACGCAGATGTCTGACATGGAGCCGCCCAGGCCGCCGTCTTCCTCGCGCAGGGGCAATGCGAGCCAGCCCATGTCAGCGAATTCCTGCCAGCGCTTGGCTGAACAGCCATGGGCACTGGCCAGCGATGCAAGGCGCGCTTCAGCGGTGTAGCCGCGTTCAACGTACTTGCGTGCGCTCTCAGCCAGCATAGCCTGATCGTCGCCGTTTGGAATCGTGTTCATAAGCCCAGTACCTGTTTGGCGAGAATATTGCGTTGCACTTCGCTGGAGCCGCCAGCGATGGTGAAACCGCGTGACAGGAAACGCCGTGGCAGGGCGGTGGCTACCATGGCAGGCACCGGCAGGTTGTTGGGCTCCCCGATAATCGCCCCCGCGTGAAAGGGCAGGCTGTCCGCGCCCATGGCGTCCGTGTTCAGGGCCTCCCACAATTGCATCAACTGGCTTCCGCGCAGCTTCAGCATGGAGACTTCAGCGCCGATAGGCTCGCCGCGTTGTGCGCGCTCGACAAACCTCTGCGTATTCGCCTCCAGCGCCATCAGCCGCATCTGCAGTTCGGAAAAGCGTTTGCGAAACCAGGATCTTTGCATCAGGGGCACACCCATTTCAGTCTTGCTCCAGCCGATCTCGCGTACAGCCTGCATCCGGCGCTTGTTCTCGCCAACACGCGCCAGCTTGAGCCGCTCAAACTCCAGTAGCGACTTGGCCACCGTCCAGCCGCGGTTTTCGGTGCCCACAAGGTTCTCTGCGGGGACTTCAACCTCATCGAAGAACACCTGGTTGAAGCCGGACCAGCCATGGATGCCGAGGATGGGCCGCAGCGTGATGCCGGGCGTCTTCATGTCGATCAGCAGGAAGGAAATGCCGTCCTGTGCCTTGGCTTCGACGTCGGTGCGAACCAGGCAGAATATCCAGTCGGCAACGTGGGCATACGAAGTCCATATCTTCGACCCGTTCACAACGTACTTGTCGCCGTGCCGGATCGCTCGCGTGTTGAGCCCGGCAAGGTCGGAACCCGCATTGGGCTCGGAGTACCCCTGGCACCACCACTGCGTACCCGAAGCGATGAGGGGCAGAAACTTCGCCTTTTGCGCGTCGTTGCCAAAACGGATCAGCACCGGGCCAATCATGTCGAACATCAGCGGGCTCAATTCCGGCGCACAGTGGGTGCACATCTCTTCATCGAAAACCATGCGCTGCATGGCATCCCAACCCAGCCCGCCGAATTCGACTGGCCAATGGGGCACCAGCCAGCCCTGTTTATGCAGGATCGCGTGCCAGCGCAAGGCTTGTGGCTTGGTCAGTGGTACGCCGTCATGCACAGTCTGGCGAATATCTTCCGGCAAGCTGGCCATTAGAAAGGCACGTATCTCGGTGCGAAAGCGGTCGAGTTCCTGGAGTTGGGTCATATCGGGCTCACGCAGGTTGAAAGATGGGCTGGTGGGTCCACACGCTGCCAACGGCAGCGCTGGCTCGGCAGGCATCGGCATATTCCGTGCGCAGGCGCGCTATCAATTCACCCGTGGGCGGGACGCTGGTGACCGCGCCAATCCCATGGCCAGCGCCCCAAATCGTTTTCCAGCGCCGGGGGGCGTCGGTCTCGTCGGTTGCAGCAAACGATACAAAACCCGCGTCTCTGGGCGGAAGCGCAACAGGGTCCAGACCAGATGCGACGAGCGAGGGTTTTAGAAAATTGCCCAGTACGCCAGAGAAATAGTTGGTATAGATCACGTCCTCGGCACCGCAGTCGACCAGCATTTGTTTGTACTCTGGCACGGCGTTGGCTTCTTCGGTGGCAATAAAGGCACTGCCCATGTAGGCCAGGTCGGCACCCATCACCTGCGCAGCAAGAATCGCCTGCCCGCTGGCAATGGCACCCGACAAGACCAGTGGCCCCTTGAACCAGGCGCGAATTTCCTGCACCAGCGCGAAAGGCGACGTGGCCCCGGCATGGCCACCGGCACCCGCCGCCACGGCAATAACGCCGTCTGCGCCCTTGCTGATAGCACTTTTTGCGTGGCGGTTGGTAATCACATCATGCAACACGAAGCCACCGTAGGAATGGATGGCCTCATTGAGTTCCGGTCGCACGCCCAGCGAGGTGATGACCACCGGAACTTTGTGTTCCACGCAAAGCGCCAGATCGTGTTCTAGTCGGCCATTGCTCTTGTGGGCTACCAGGTTCACCCCGTAGGGCGCCGCTGGGCTGTCCGGGTGGGCGCGGTCGTGCTCTGCCAGCGCCGCTTGTATCTGGGTGAGCCAATCTCCCAGAAGCTCTTTGGGCCTGGCGTTCAGGGAGGGGAAGGTGCCAATGATTCCGGCCTTGCATTGTTCAATCACCAGCTCGGGGCCGGACACAATGAACATGGGTGCGCCGATGACGGGCAGGCGCATGCTGCGCTGGAGTGATGCAGGTAAGGACATCAGGACTTCTCTTTGGCTTGAGCGCTGGGGGTGCTGCGCATGGCGGCAATAGTGGCCTTCACTTCTGCGGTGTGGAGCCGCTCGGTGAAAAGCCCGTGCTCGCGCGCGATGACGCGCTTGACGATGTCGCGCTGGCCTTCGCGCATCAGCATTTTGGTAATGCGCATCGACTCGGTTGATTTGGCCGCAATCTTCTGCGCATTGCCCAGCGCGGTCTGGAGCGCTGCGCCATCGTCGGTGACCCCACTGACAAGACCGGCTTCCTGCGCGGCCTCCGTGGTGAAGAACTCGCCGAGCATCAGCAGGTGCGCGGCCCGGCGGTAGCCGGCGATCTGGGGCAGGTAATAACTGGAGGCGCCTTCGGGGCAGGTACCCAGGTTGACAAACGGCAGCCTGAAGCGCGCGCTGCGAGCCGCATAGACCAGGTCGAAGTGAAGCAGCATGGTGGTGCTTCCGCCCAGCGCAAGCCCCTCTACGGCTGCAATGACCGGCTTGGTCGCCTCGTTGAGCGCCTCCATCATGCGCTGCCCGACCGGTGGGTGGGTACGCAGCGACAGGTTTTCGAATTCCTCCAGATCGCCACCACTGGAATAGTTGCCGCCAGCACCCGTGACCACGATGACACGTGTTTCCGGGTCGTGGTTCGACGCCAGAATCTCGTCCACGAACGCGCTTGTCATGGCGTGGTTAAGTGCGTTTTTGCGCTCGGGCCGGTTGAAGGTCAAAAGCAGAACCCCAGGGCTGGGTCGTTCAAGAAGCAGGTCGTTGGTCATGGGTCTCCCGGCATCAGGTTGAAGTTAAAAGGGTCACGCGGTTCAGGGCTGTGCGGCAGTGAGTTCGACCAGCAGGACACCTGTCGCCACCTGCGCGCCTTGGGCAACGCAGACACGCGTCACCACAGCGTCCATGGGCGCCACTGACGGGTGTTCCATCTTCATCGCCTCAAGCACCAGCAGCGGGGCACCCTTGATCACAGTCTGCCCCTCGCTGACATGCAGCGCAACGATCCGGCCAGCCATGGGTGCGCGCACCAGTCCAGCGCTGACCGCACCGCCGACCGCAGTGGCGACCAGGGTGAGATCCTCAACGACGGTTTGCCGACCGGCCAGGCTCAGGAAGAGCCGATCTTGACCGCTGGCGAAGGACAATACTTCACGGCCCAGCGGCGAACTCACCGTCAGGCTGTCAACGCCGCAAGCCTCAATCGTGAAGTCTTCGCACACTTGTGTGTAGCTGACCTGGTAGCGATTGCGACCCAGCGCTTGCAGCCCAGCTTCGGAGGCAGTGCCGTCAAGCGTGAATTTCAACCGGATGGGCCACGCCAGTGGCAGCTCGACACGCATGGGGTCATGGCCAAGGCGCAGTGCGCGGGTGGCGTAAAGCACCAGGGCTGCCAGCGGCGCCCGCAGTGAAGGTGTAGCGTCCAGAAGTTCCGCGCTGTGGTTTGCAATGAAAGCGGTGCTTGCCCGGCCACCCGTGAATCCGGGGTGGCCCAGACAGGCAGCAAGAAATGCCTGGTTGGTGCGCACACCCAGCACGCTTGCCTGGCGCAATGAGGTTGCGAGGGCGCGGCAAGCGCTCTCGCGATCAGCCGAATGGGCCACGAACTTGGCAATCATCGAGTCGTAGTACGGTGGAATCTCGGCACCCGATTCGAGCGCGTGGTCCACACGTACCGCAGAGCCCGGTTGCCATGTCAACAGTCGCCCGCTTTGCGGCAGAAAGCTCTGCGCCGGGTCTTCCGCGCACAGACGCACTTCGATCGCGTGGCCACCGGCCTCAAACCGGCTCAAAATGGCATCCTGCGAGGTCTCAGGCAAGGCTTCACCTTGCGCCACGCGCAATTGCCACTCGACCAGGTCGTAGCCGGTCAGTGCCTCAGTCACCGGGTGCTCGACTTGCAGGCGCGTGTTCATCTCCATGAAGTAGAAGTTGCCGCTGGTGTCCAGCAGGCACTCGATGGTTCCGGCACCGCGGTAGTTAATCGCCGTTGCGGCAGCGACAGCCATGGCACCCATGCGTCGGCGCAGTTGCTGGCCATCCGCGCCTGACAGGGCGGGCGAGGGGGCTTCTTCGATGACCTTCTGATGGCGGCGCTGCACCGAGCAGTCGCGCTCGCCCAGATGCACCACGTTGTCGTGTTCGTCGGCGAAAATCTGGATTTCGACGTGACGGGGTTCAACCACAGCGCGTTCGAGCAATACCGTCGCGTCGCCGAATGCGGCAAGTGCCTCAGAGCGGGCGCTGATGAGCGCGGCATCGAAGGCCGTGGCTGAGTGCACCAGGCGCATGCCGCGCCCACCGCCACCTGCTGTGGCTTTGACCATGAGCGGATAACCCACCTGGTCGGCCTGTGCGCGCAGCGTTGCGTCGTCCTGCTGCTCCCCGTCATAGCCTGGAATACAGGGCACACCGGCGGCTTTCATGAGGCGTTTGGCCTGTGCCTTGTCGCCCATGGCGCGGATCGCCGAAGGGCGAGGGCCAATCCAGACCAGGCCGGCGTCCACCACAGCCTGGGCGAAGTCCTCGTTCTCGGCCAGAAAACCGTAGCCAGGATGCACGGCACCGGCACCACTGGATTTTGCCGCGGCAATGATGGCCGGGATATTGAGGTAGGAGTCGCGCGGTGCCGGTGGCCCGATGCGCACCGCCTGGTCGGCCAGACGTGTGTGGACTGCGCCCTGGTCGGCGTCCGAGTAGACCGCAACCACGCGGTAACCCAGGCGTTGCGCGGTGCGGGTGATGCGCACTGCGATCTCGCCACGGTTGGCGATCAGGATGGAAGAAAACCTTTTCATGGACGTGCCACTCCAAACTGCATGGGGCGCACGGTGCGCCGCGTTGCTTCGTCGTACAAGCTCAGGCACAACCCCAACACAGAGCGTGTGTCCCTCGGGTCGATCACACCATCGTCAAGCATCAGGCTGGAGGTGGCGATGGCGCTTTGCTGACGCTCGAAGGTGTCTATGATGGTTTTCTCCTGGGCGTCCAAAGCAGCGGGGTCCAGTGCCAGACCTTTGCGTTTGGCACCCGCCTCAGCGACGATGCGCATGGTGGTGGCTGCCTGTTCCCCGCCCATCACGGCGGTGCGTGCGTTAGGCCAGGAAAACAGGAATCGCGGCTCGTAGGCGCGCCCGCACATGCCGTAGTTGCCGGCACCAAACGATGCGCCACACATGATAGTGAACTGGGGCACGGTGGCATTGGTTACCGCCTGAATCATCTTGGAGCCGTGCTTGATCATGCCGCCACGCTCATAGGCCGTGCCGACCATATAGCCGGTGGTGTTTTGCAGATACACGATGGGTGTGCCGCTCTGGCAGCAGGCCTGGATGAAGTGTGTGGCCTTGTTGGCACCATCGGGGTCAAGCGGACCATTGTTGGTGATGATGCCCACCGGGTGGCCCAGAATGGCGGCGTGGCCGGTCACGGTGGCCGGGCCATACAAAGCCTTGAATTCCAGAAAATCCGAGTCGTCCACGATGCGCGTGATGACCTCGCGCATGTTGGCTGGCTTGCGGCCATCGGCCGACATGATGCCCAGCAGTTGCTCCGCGTCCAGACGCGGTGGCCGCACGTCGGTGTTACTGTTCAATGCTGCGGGTGCCAGGTGCCTCGCCCATTTCAGCCGTTGCACCACGTCGCGGGCCAGACCAACACCGTGCGCATCGTCTTCCGCCATGTATTCGCCCAGACCAGAGACGCTGGTATGCATCTCGGCTCCGCCCAGGTCTTCTTCGGTTGCAATCTCGCCAGTAGCCGCCTTCAGCAGCGGCGGGCCGGCCAGAAACGCGCGCGCCCGGCCCCGAACCATGATGACGTAGTCTGACAGGCCCGGCATGTAGGCGCCGCCTGCTGTGGACGAGCCATGCACCACCGTCACGACCGGCAACCCGACGGCAGACAACCGTGCCAGGTTGCGAAAAATGGCACCACCCAGTACAAAACCTTCCACCTTGTAACGCAGCAGGTTGGCACCCGCACTTTCGACCAGGTGCACGAATGGCAGTTTGTTTTGCAGTGCGATCTCTTGGGCGCGCAATATCTTCTCGCGCCCCATGGCGCGAATCGACCCGGCCTCGATGCCTGAGTCGGAGGCCACCACCATGCAGCGCGTGCCGCCCACCATGCCTATCCCGGTGATCACACCCGCGCCCGCGACACACTTGGCGGGATCCGGATGGTCCAGGCCAAATCCCGCCAGTGTCGACAGCTCCAGGTACGAACTGCCCGGGTCGAGCAGCAACGCAATGCGGTCGCGAGGCAACAACTGCGCGCGTTTGTCGAACAGTGGTTTGGACTGCGCCGAGCGTTCACGTGTGCGCTGCTCCAGCTGGCGTACTTCGGCCAGCGTGCGCATCATGTGGTCGCGGTTGGTGGCGAAGGCTTCGCTTTGCGGCTGGAGGCGGGAGTCGAATTGAGGCATGGGGTCAGGCGAATATTTGGAGAGGTTTCAGTTTGACAGGGAACCGGTTTAGAGCAGGCTGTTGTCGGTCACCTGTGCGGCAGTGCATAGGGTGAGTTCGCGATGGTCCAGGCCGGGCCCTCCTCTGTACGGAAGATCTGGCGTAAATGCACTTCATCCGGACCATCACCAATACGCAGGCCGCGCGCGTAGGCAAAGGCGTAGTGGATGGGCAACTGGTCGCTGCCACCCATCGCACCAAAAATCTGCGTGGCGCGGTCGGCAATCTGCTGCAGCATCTGCGGCACTGCGATCTTGCAGATCGACACATCGCGCCAGGAGCCGCGATGCCCCTGCTGGTCGATCAGCCATGCGGTGCGCTGCACCATCACGCGGGCTATTTCTATGTCCACGCGCGACTGGGCAATGGAGCGCTGCACCGTGTCGTAGTCGATGATGGCGCGCCCGAAGGTCCGCCTTTCTTTGGCCCGTGCCATCATCAGCGACACCAGCACTTCGGCCAGGCCAATCTGGCGCATGCAGTGGTGGATGCGGGCCGGCCCCAGCCGGGTCTGTGCACCACCAAAACCCGCGCCTTCCTCGCCCAGCCGGTTTTCCACCGGTACGGCGACATCAACAAACTCAAGTTCGCCAATCGGAGCCACATGGTCTTCCCAACCCATGAAGCGCAGGGGCCGCACCAGGCGCACACCGGGCGTGTCCATCGGTACGATCAGGGTGGAATGCTGTGCCGTGCGCTGCCCGTCCGGGTTGCTGCGCCCGACCACGATCAAAAATTTGCAATCGGGGTGTGCGGCACCGGTGATATACCACTTGCGTCCGTTGACGATGTACTGGTCGCCCCGGCGCACGATGCGGGTGTCGATGTTGGTGGCGTCTGATGACGCGGTGTCGGGCTCAGTCAATGCAAACGCCGTCTTGGCCTGGCCTTCAAGCAGGGGCCGCAACCAGCGCTGCTTTTGCTCCGCATTGGCCACATGTTGCAGCATGATCATGTTGGGCACGTCGGGTGCCTGGCAGTTGAAGGGCTCCGAGCCCCAGGGCAGGCGGCCCATGATTTCGCACAGGCCGGAAAACTCCAGGTTCGACAAACGCGTGCCGGGCTCATCGGCACCCAATTCAGGCAGCGCCAGATTCCACAAGCCTTGCTGCCGCGCCGCTGCGCGCAGCGCCGGCATGAAAGGCGCTGGTTGCCGGTTGACAACGACGGACTCGTGCCACTCGCGATGCCGGGGCAGCACCTGGGCTTCGAAGAACGCGGCAAGACGTTCGCGCAGTTCCCGCGCTCTGGGAGATTCACAAAAATCCATCGTGTAGCCTCGGTTGACGTTACTTGGCTGGCACTATTCGGCGCCGCGCAGGCGGCCCGACATCTGGTTCAGCGTGGCCTGGGTTTCGGACACCAGGCGCGCGACGATCTCGTCTACCGACTTCAACTCGTTGAACCAGCCCACACCTTGTCCTGCACCGGTGTAGGCCAGGGCCTTGATGCCGTGTTCCTCCACCGCTGCCAACAGCTCGCCGGTCAGCACCTGGTGAAATGGCATGGGCAGGGGCTTGGGGGCGTTGGGCGCGTCCCATTCGTCAGTCCAGCCCGAACGGATCAGGCGGGCTGCCTTGCCGCTGTGGCTCTTGGAGATCACCGTGTCCTCGGCTTTGGCCGCCAGCACCTGGCGCAGCAGGACGTCGTTGAATGCATGCTCGCGGCTGGTGAGCCAGGCGGTTCCAAGCCAGACCCCTTGTGCGCCCAGCGCGAACGCTGCCGCAACGTGGCTGCCATGGCCCACGCCGCCCGCTGCCAGTACCGGTGTGTCGCCCGCGACTTCAACCACCTGCGGCACCAGAGAATAGGTGCCTATAGGCCCGGTGTGGCCACCCGCGTCGGCACCTTGCGCCACGATCAGGTCCACGCCTGCCGCCTTGGCCGCCTGCGCGTGTCTTGCCGAGCCGACCAGCGAGATGGTCAGCTTGCCCTGGCGCTTGGCGCGTTCCAGTACGCTTTTGGGCGACCCAATGCCCGCTGCAAAGGCATCTGCACCGGAGTCGAGTACGGCGTCAATCTGCTCGGCGAACAGTTGTTGTGAACGGATCTGGCTGGAAAAAAATGTGGTTTGGGTGGCCGCAGGCACCTCGTACTTGGTGCGCAGGTAGTCCACAAACCGCGTGTGTTCTACGGGCAAGCTGGCCACGACGGCAGCACGGTCGGTTTCGGTACCTACGCCCGCCGGCAGCAGCAGGTCAACGCCGAACTTTCCCGTGCCTATGCGTTCGCGGATTTCCTTGAGATGGCTCACGATCTGCTCAGGCATGTCACGCGTTGCCCCGTAGACCGGGTAACAGCCCGCGTTGGCCAGCGCCACCGTGACGTCGATGCTGTGCGAGAAGCCGAAGATCGGGTAACGGATGCCGAGACGACGGCACAGCGCAGTGTTGAGGTCTGTGTTCATGGGTTTTATTCCACCGTGATGTTGGCGCGCTTGATCAGGTCGGTGTACTTCACGGTGTCCGACTTGATCAGGCTGTCAAGCTCTTCAAGGCTCATGCCTGCGGGGACTTCCCCGCCCGCCTTCTGCAGGCGTTCGCGCACTTCCGGTGACTTCAGCGCCTCATTGATCTCCGCATGGATCAGTTTGATCAAAGCGGGCGGTGTGCCGCGCGGCAGCATGAAGCCATACCAGGGCACCAGCGCGCCTTCCGGGAAGCCCGCCTCGGAAAATGTCGGCACATCCGGGAAAAGTGGCGAGCGCTTCACACCCGCCACTGCGAGCGCCCTGATGCGCCCGGACTGAACCTGAGGCAGCGCAATCACCGGGGGCAGCATCCCCATCTGCAGGCTGCCGCCGACCAGATCAATCAGGACTGGCGGCGCGCCCTTGTAGGGCACCATCAGTAATTTGGCATTGGCGGCCTGGCTGAGTGCTTCCAGGTTGAACTGGGCTGACGAGCCGTACATCGTCCCGGCGCTGACGGTATTGGGCTTGGCTCTGGCTGCCTCGACGAGCTCACGCAAATTTTTCACGGGCATTTTCTCGTTGACCACAAGCATCAGGGGCGCGTACGACACGTTGCCAACGATGGCGAAATCCTTGCCAGCATCCCAACCCGCATTCTTGAACAGTGTGGGGTTTGAGGCCAATGCCGCGCCGGAGGTAAAGAGCCAGGTGTAGCCGTCGGGCTCGCTGCTTTTTACGGCCTGCGTTCCGATGTTGGTCGAAGCGCCGGGACGGGCATCGACTATGAAGGGCTGAGGCCAGCGTTTGGCGATGTGCTCGGTCACGATGCGTGCGAACTGGTCAAGCACACCGCCCGCCGGATAGGGAACGATGACCCGGATCGGCTTGGCCGGGTAGGCCGCCTGTGCAAGTGCGGTTCCACCCGCTGCAGCCAGGGTGAATGCGGTGAGTGCAACTAAAAATGTCTGTTTGGATGGTTTGCGCATGGCTGTTCTTTGGTAACTGTTTGAAAAGGTAGCGGTGGAGGAGGTGATAGACCCGGTAGACACGGAAAGAGGTGTCGTTACACCACGGTCTGCTCGCGCAAGTCTTGCAATTCGGCTTCAGACAGGCCCATCTGGCTCACATAGAAGTCGTGGTTGTGTTCGCCTAGGGCACCGGCGGTCGATCTGACCTGGCCGGGGTTTTTCACAAAACGCGGCACCACGTTTTGCAGCCGTACCGAGCCGAAGTCGGCGTCGGGAACCGACACAATGGCCTCGCGCGCCAGCATTTGGGGATCGCTGAATATCTGGTCGATTGAATACACGGGCGCAATCGTTCCCCCGGCGCGCTCAAACGCGCTCAGAATGTCTTCCAGGTCATGCTCAGCCATCCAGTGTGCGAACAGGGCATTGAGCTCCTTCGACCGCTCAACCCTTGCGCTATTGGTGGCATAGCGCGGGTCCAGCGGCAGGTCTGGCCGGTTGATGGCGTGCGAATTGGCGGTGAACAGGGCATTGGTGCTGCCGGACAGTGAGACATAACGACCGTCCCGGCTTGAGTACACCGCAGCAGGCGCTGAATACTGGCTGGCATTGCCGGAGCGTTCACGAACGGTGCCAAGCTGGTCGTGTTCAATAGGCAGAAAATCAAGCAGTCTGAGCATGGCTTCGGTCATGGACAGGTCGATTTCTTCACCGGGTGCGTCGGGTTCCTTGATCCGTCGGCACAGTGCGGCCAGCACGCCGATGGCGCTGAACAGGCCTCCGATGGCGTCGCCCATGGGGTAGCCGTTGTGCATGGGTTCGCCGTCGGGCTCGCCGGTAATGTAGGTGAGCCCGCCCATGGCTTCGAAAAGCCGCGCAAAGCCGGGCCGGTTGCGATACGGCCCTGTCTGGCCAAAGCCCGTGGCACGCAGGATCACCAGGCGGGGCTGCAGCTCCCAAAGCACTTCGCGCGTCAAACCCCATCGGTCCAGCGTGCCGGGCCGGAAGTTTTCGACAAGAACGTCAAAGTCCGCAATCATGCGTTTGAACAGCGCTAGCCCCGCAGGCACACGCAGATCGAGTGTGACGAACGTCTTGTTGCGGTTGATGGCCTTCCACCAGAGCGACTTGCCATCCTTGAAGGGCGGGAAGTCGCGCGCACCGTCGCCCTTGCCGGGCAGCTCCAGTTTGACGACATCCGCGCCGTAGTCGGCCAGCAACGTTGCGCAGGTGGGCGCGGCGATGATGGTCGCGATGTCCAGAACCCTTAAACCGGCGAGCGGTCCACCCATGCTTGACTCCTGATTGGTTTCACTACTTACGTTCAGTCGAAAACGAGAATCAATTAATGAAACTAAAATTTGTTAGTGTTCCATTATATTAAACACTAACAAATATCCAGTCAAGCCATTCCTGAAAATATTCCCGCAAGTATTTCTCCAGCAGGTTCACTCCCGCCACAGCGCGCGAATGCTGGCGGCGAGTGCGACTGCGCGGGGTGCCACGTCGTTCTCCAGTTGTCCGTGGCCCAACCGGTATGCCGGAATGCCGCAATTCAATGAGAGCGCAGTTCCATCCTGCAAGGTCAACAGGGGCACACCCACGGCGTGGGTATTCGGGTTGAAATCCCCGGCGGACAGGCAATAGCCCTTTTGCGCACAGTCTTGCAGTGCCTGCGTGGTCTTCGTGTGGAACAGCTTCCACAAATCCGGAGTCTCGACACGCGCCAGCTCCAGAATTTGCTTGCGCGTTGACTCGTCAAGTTGTGCCAGCAGTGCGCGACCGATCGCGGTCTGGATCAGCGGCGCGTTGTTTCCGACGTCGGGCACCAGTGGATGCGGGTCGGAACTGCGTGCGGTCTCGATGTAGATCAGATTGAGCCGGTCGAGCGCCGCGATTGAAACGGCGCCGCGAATTTCCCGCGCAACGTCCATCATCAGGGGGCGCGCTATCTGGCGGATGGTGAAGCCACGCAGTACCGGGTAGGCCAGTGCCAGCAGGCGCACGCCAGGGCGAAACTTGCCATCGGCATTGCGTGTCAGGTAACCCAGCTCGATCAGGGTAGAACTCAGCCGGGATACCGTGGGCTTGGACAGCCCGGTGCGGCGCGAGAGCTCCGCGTTACCCAGCCATAGATCGTTTGGGCCAAACGCCTCGACCAGAGAAAGGCCGCGCGCCAACGTGGTGGCGAACCAGTCGCCGCGCTCTTCCTCGGTGACCGCTTTGCTGGTTGGGGCAGCGGAAGTAACGGATTTTGGTCTTGACATGGTTAAAACAAATCGTTGCAAATGTTCTGTATATTAAAACACTGGAACGAAAGACCGCTTTAGAAGTAGAAAGACTTCTGTGGTCGCATGCGTTGTAAGCATGGTCTTTCTATCTTGCCGGAGGATGGCTCGTGTGCTACCAGCCCCGTAAGGCAAGGCACCCCCGCGTTCTGTTACAAGTAGGTGGTATGACTGAAACAACAGCCCCCGAGACCCAGCATTTCACCAAGGCAGTAGCCCAATTGGGGGAGTCCCGACCAGTTGTGGCATCGCGCGCCATTTTCAACGCCCAGGGTGTCAAAATTGTTGAGAAAGGTGTTGCTATCAACCTGGGCCTGTATGACAGGTTGATGCAACATCAATTGTCTGCGCCCATCGAGGACTCCGTCGCCACCACGTCAATAGTCACCGGCAAGTCCCTACGCGGGATAGCTGAAGAAACCATGCGGGATGTGCCTTTCTTCGCGCGCATGGCACCCGACGCAAAGACACGCGGGGTTTTGCTGGACGCGATAGAGAAGCTGCCGCTGCCTGACGCCATGGCATTTCAGCTTACGCTGGCCTATGAAGTCCGGCCGGAAATCTACCTTCACAGCGTACGAAGTGCGCTGACTTGCGCCTGGCTCGCTCTGGTTCCCATGGGGTCGCGGTTTGATGTTGGCATGGCGGCAGCTGCAGGCCTTTTGCACGATGTGGGCATGCTCCACGTGGACCCCCTTCTTTTGCAGCCGGAACACGACCTGAGCGAGGAACAGCGGCGCCAGCTGTATTCACCCCCCATTCTGGCGACCACGTTGATTGAGCGGCATCACGTCTACCCGAAAGAAGTAGTTCGTGCCGTTGCCGAGCACCATGAAAACCTGGATGGCTCAGGTTACCCTCGCAGCCTGACGGAGGGCAGCATCAGCGACCTTGGCAGCGCGCTGTCATTGGCCGAAGTGGTCACGGCCATGTTCACGCCCGGACGGCAGGCGCCGGAATTGCGGTTGTCCGTGATATTGCGCATGAACCAGAAACGCTATGCCCCAGGTTTGGTCAAACGTGTTCTGGAGCTTGTTCAACCTCTCCAGGATGCGTCGGGTGCGGTCATGTCATTGTTGAGCGATCCCGTGGGGCGTCTTCGCGAGATTGACCGGGTGATTGGCGAATGGCCCGCCGAGGCGCTTGCAGGCCAGACCCAGACTCGGCAGCGCCAGGACGCGCTGACGTCGTTGACCGCACAGGCCGCTCAACTGCATCGAAACCTGGCCAGCGTTGGTGCCGCACCGGGCCAATTAGACCAGCTCGGTACAGAGGCGCTTGACGACCTGCTTCAACAGGAGCTGAGTCTGCTCGCAGTCGAAGCAACCTGGCAGTTGCGCGCCCTTGAGCGCCAGTGCCGACGGCTGTGGCGGCTTGCCGCAGACGAGGCCTTCCCCACGCCGCTCCAGCTATGGCTTGACCAGGTGGGGGCTCAGGTGACGCAATCAGATCCGGTTC
Organism: Rhodoferax sp.; assembly: GCA_031411175.1. Lineage (GTDB taxonomy): Bacteria > Pseudomonadota > Gammaproteobacteria > Burkholderiales > Burkholderiaceae_C > JANYCG01. Next base: position 35,143 of record JANOAP010000034.1, read on the forward strand.
AGGATACGCCCGTTGAAGGCGTGTTGACACCTGCGATGGCAAGCACTGCTGAATGACCAAACCTGGTGCTGTGAATTTACGCTGACATCGGGCACCTTTGACGCTGGCACTCGCTAGGGTGAGGCCGAGCCAGCTGTTTTCTGGCAATGGGTGCAGAGGTTGTGCAAACAGAAAAGCTACTAACGCAATCCTGATGCCCAAGGTGATACGCTGGCACCGTCATGAATCCCCTGGCCGGCAACCCCCCCACCTCGCGTACCGTTCACCCATGGGTGGTCGTCACCGCTTTGCTGGCGGCGGCGACCGTGGGCGGGCTGTTGCTGGACCGGCATGTTTCCCTCACCAGCCAGGCCATGTTGTACGTGCTGGCGGTGGTGATTTCGTCCTACACCCTGAGTCTGTGGCCCTCGGTAATTTGCGCACTGGCTTCAGTGACAGCACTCAATTTTTTCTTCGTACCGCCGCGCTGGACTTTTGAAGTGGAGAGCCGGGAGCATCTGATTTCGCTTTTCACCATGCTGTTGGTGGCCCTGGTGATCAGCCATCTTGCCGCCGGGTTGCGGCGCAAGTCGGAGCTGGCTGACCTGAGCGCCACGCGTGCCCATCGGTTGCAGATGCTTGCAACCGGGCTGGCCGATATCAGTTTGGCCCAGGCCGTTGTGGAGAAGGGGCAACGGGCACTCGATGATGCTTTCGGTGGCCCCAACACGCTGGCCACACGTCGTGATGACGGTTCCCTCGTGGTCTCGTCTGGCGAGCCTGAAAACCTGCTGGATGGCCTGATGAGCTGTATGCGTGAGGGGGCTGCGCTGGGGCCAGGTACCGGACGCTGGCCCGGACTCAATGCCTGGTACATCCCGCTGGGAACCGGGGAACAGGTGCAGGGTGCTGTGTGCATTGAAAACGTCGCCGCGGCCGATACGGATGGCCGCGAACATGCCGAGGCGCTGTGCGCCCTGCTGGGCCAGTGCCTCTGGCGTCTGAAACTGACATCGGCCATGAAGCTGTCACTGGCGGAAACGCAGCGTCAGCAAGTGCAAAGCACTTATCTGGCGGCCATCTCGCATGACCTACGTACACCGCTGGCGGCGGTGCTGGGCGCTGCTTCGGCACTGCACAGCCAGGGCGACAAGCTGGGAGACGCCGAAAAGGACCGCCTGCTGGAGAGCATCATCAGGGAGACGGGTTACCTCTCCACCGTCACCGAAAACACCTTGCAACTCGTTCACTTGAGTAATGCAGGCCAGTTCGTGGTGCGTGGCTGGGAGTCCATGGAGGAAATTGTCGGCGCTGTTTTGAGCCGTGTGCGGCAACGCGACACGTCCAGGCGGATCACCTCCAAAGTGCCCGAGGGTCTGCCCCTAATCGAGGCCGACCCGGTGCTGATTTCACAGCTTGTGGCCAACCTGCTCGACAACGCACTCAAGTACAGCGAAGGCCCGATCAACCTGGTGGTGAGCGTCACGCCCTTGCGCCTGGAGTTGAGCATCAAGGATCGTGGCACCGAGATTCCCCTTGAACAGCACGCTATTATTTTCCAGCCCTATGCGCGCAGTGACCGCTCTGGTCAGCGTGGGGCGGGGCTGGGCTTGGCACTGTGCCGGGCCATTGCATCGGCCCACGGCGGGGAACTGACGCTGCGGTCGCGCAAGGGTGGCGGTAATTCATTCACCTTCAGCATGCCGGTGAACCCGCTTCAGCCCCGTCTGGATTTGGTATGAGCCTGCGTGTGCTGCTGGTGGAAGACGACCGTGAAATCATGGCGATGATGAATTCCTCCCTGTCGGTAGAGGGGTTTGATGTGAAAACGGCGGTGTCACTGAGCGAAGCGCGTGCCCTGTTGCAACACAGCCCGCCCGACGTGGTCGTGCTTGACCTGGGCCTGCCAGACGGCGACGGGCTGGAGCTGGTGCAGCACATCCGCAAGCAGCATGCCCTGCCGATTTTGATCGTGTCTGCCAGGCATCAGGAGTCCCAGAAGATCCAGTTGCTGGATGCAGGTGCGGACGACTATCTCACCAAACCCTTCAGCGTGGGCGAATTGCTGGCGCGCATCCGGGTGGCGCTGCGGCATCGGGGAACCGCATTGGCTGCGGCTGTCACCGAACACCATGTTGATGACCTGCACATCGATCTCTCGCTGCGCACAGTGCAATGTCGGGGCGGGCTGCTTCACTTCACGCCCACCGAATTCAAACTGCTCGCGCGTCTGGTGCGCAGTGCGGGCAAGGTGGTGACTCA
>JANOAP010000035.1:0-7072 GCA_031411175.1 Rhodoferax sp.
GAGAGTTGCCAATTCTTGAAGGCGGTGTCATAACCATCGGCATTGCTGCCTTGGTTGCTGGAATCCGCATCATCAAACGCAACAACAAGCGCTGATAACACCCGGCCGCAGTTAGCGTGGAGCTAATTGCGGTCGTCGTCATGGCCGATTGCCCCAGCGGCAAGAAACGTGCTTCAATGCAGCGCAACATGAGTGCAAACTCTCATCCCGGCGCATTGGCACCACCCTCTCCACACACCAATTCCTTCCCCGTGAACTCGCATTAACGCTAGATGGCTGAATCATTCGAGTCTGTCTACAAGATTGCGTTCTTTTCCGTCCTAGTTCTGGTGGGCCTGGTTGAGCTGGCTGGTTTCTGGCGTCGGCAGGTGGTGCAACGGGAAACGCGGTGGACCACCAATATAGGTTTGTATTTCGTCAACGGTGTTATCGCCAGTATCGTGTGGCCCGTGTCTCTCATTGCATTTGCCATGGCTCAGCCACCCGGCCTGATGGCCCAGCTGAATTTGGGAACGCCTGCTGAGTTTTTGCTGACCTTTCTGATTCTCGATGTCTGGCGATACGGCGAGCATCGCCTATATCACCGGGTACCCCTGCTGTGGCGTGCGCATCGGGTACACCATAGCGATACCCAAATTGACGTCACCACCACAGAGAGGCACCATCCATTTGAAGTCTTGCTGGGCTCTGCCCTGATGTTGGCCCTGGTCACCCTGTTGGGCCTGCCAGCCGGGGCCATGGCCCTCTATTTTCTGGTCGCAGTACTGGTCGCCCTTTTTTCGCACGCCAATGTGCGCCTGCCCTTGGCGCTTGACCGCTGGCTCAGGCTGATCATCGTCACACCTGCGGTGCATTTTGTTCACCACTCGGCATCTCAAGCACAGACAGACAGCAACTACGCCAACGTTTTGACGATTTGGGACCGCCTGTTTGGCACCTACACCGATCCAGACCAGAGTCGCGTTGCAAACATTGGCCTGGAGTATTTTCATCAACCGCCAGACACGAGCCTGTTGCGGGTTTTGCAACAGCCATTTTTGTTTGGTCAGGGCGTTACCCGCTCCGCACATACAACGGCCACGCCTCGGGTCGACAAGCCTGAGGCTAGGCCTGCCCCAGACTCGCCGCCAGCCTTAAGTGCCGAATGGAAAACCGCGCTGACCGGGGCCACCATGGGTAGCGCCCTGGCGTTGCTGGTGCTGTGGCCGACTGCGCTTGAGTTGGCCACCCTTTGGCAAAGCACCGAGGCCTATCGGTATGCGTGGATGGTCGTGCCCATGCTTGTCTATCTGCTGGGCTGGCATTTTCGTCAGGAAATTCTGGCACTCAAACCCAGGCCCGATTTCACAGGCGTCGTGCTGGCCTTGCTTGCGGCCGCCTGCTGGGGTGCCGCTGAACTGCTGAATATCGGCCTTGGCAAGCAATTCGGTCTGGTTCTGGCTTTGCAGGCCATTGCCATGTCTGCTCTGGGCTGGCGCCTGTATTTCAGGTTGCTCCCCGTTCTGGCCTTGCTGTTCATGGCGATTCCCAATGGCGACCTGCTGCAGCCGGTGCTGCGGCTGCTTACCGTTAAATCCATTGACTTGTTTGCAACCGTTGCAGGTCTGCCCCACAGTGTTGACGGTTTTTTCATCTTTATTGGCAAGCTCCGATACGTCGTTGTGGATGCATGCTCGGGCCTGGCCTATGTAAATTTGACATTTTTTTTGGGCTACTGTTTTGGCTTGCTTCTATTTCGGTCTTTCTTCAAGGTTTTGGGGCTGGCCCTGTTTGCCGCGTGCCTTGGCGTTGTGTCCAATGTGCTGCGGGTCAATGCGATTGTGCTGATTGACTGGTTTGACGGGACCCAGATGGACCTTGCGGCGCATGGCAATGTCCAGTGGCTTGCTTTGTGCCTTGCCTTGGCTTTGCTTTTTTACGTTTTGATGCAGCTCAAGCCTGACCCAGCACCCGCGTTGGTGCCGCAAAACGCGGCCCCACGATCTGGCAACCAGGGAGCTTACGCGCCAGTCGCAGCCGGGTTGCTGGTGCTGTTGGTCGCAGGGGTTGCAGCCTGGCTACCTGCCAACGCAATTCGGCCTCCCTATGGCACCCAGACCGAATGGTTTCCGGAAAAAATTGAGGGCTGGACCCTGGTCAAACCCATTGCGGCGTGGAGTACGGACAGGCAATCGGACACTGAGTCTGTCGCCGCCACGTACCAGCGCGGGGGCCAGGAGATGCGCGTGGTAGTGGTTGAAACACTTTCAGCCCATGCGAAGCTAGCGGAATCCCGCTTGTCACCCACCGGGCCTGGAACCTGGAGCGACCTGCGCACGCAAAAGGAGGTCAACTGTGTCGCATCCACCTGCCTGACTTTGTGGCACACCACCTGGCAGCGGGGCAGAAAGTACCTGCCACGGCACGTCTTTTACGCCTACAGCATTGGCGCGCTCAACACTGAGTCAAAACTGGTACTGCGGGCCAACCATGCCTTGAACCGTCTGGCGGCTGTCAAAAGCCATCCGCGGATGATCGGTTTGACTTTTGAAGGCACTGAACCCCCTGGCAAGGAAGTGGCCGCGATTTACCTGGCGCTTCAAGCGGCACTGAACACGACTGGAAAATAACCCCAGACGATTGCTTTGGCCCATGTGCGGCCATGCGTTTTATCGAGGCATCCCAGTTTTCGGCTCATTCCCTGCGAAAATACCCTCATGTTTACCGGAATCATTACCGGCGTGGGGCGCATCGCCGCCGTTCACGCCTTGGGCAGCTCTTCAACGCATGGCAAGCGCCTGACCATTGAGTGCCCGGCTGGCTACCTTGATGATGCCGGGTTGGGGGACAGCATTGCGCTCAATGGCGCATGCATGACGGTCACCACCATCGACGCCGCACAACACCAGTTCACGATCGATGTCTCAGCCGAATCGCTGGACAAAACCGCCGGGCTGGCCCAGACCGGGTCTGTCAATCTTGAAAAAGCCCTGCGCGCCCATGACCGGCTGGGTGGGCATATTGTGTCGGGCCACGTGGACGGTGTTGGCACGGTGACCCACTTTGCCCAGGTGGGTGAGAGCTGGGAACTGCGCGTGCTGGCGCCGCGTGAGCTGGCAAAGTACCTGGCCTACAAGGGGTCCATCACGGTGAACGGCGTCAGCCTGACCGTCAACCGCATTCAGGATGTACCCACTGGCTGCGAATTCAGCATCAACCTGATTCCACACACGGTGCAAAACACCGCTTTGGGCGCGCTTTCAGCCGGGTCGCTTGTTAATCTGGAAGTCGATACCGTGGCCAGATATGTTGAGCGAATGCTCAGCATCGCGGCATGACAGCCCATTTATCTTGAAAGACTTCGTTGCATGACCTCCCCCGCCCCCGTAGCCATCTCGCCTGTTGAAGACATCGTGGCCGACATGCGCGCCGGGCGCATCGTGATTCTTGTCGACGAAGAGGATCGCGAAAACGAAGGTGATCTGGTACTGGCTGCAGACCATGTCACTGCGGACGCGATCAACTTCATGGCCCGCTATGGCCGGGGGCTGATCTGCCTCACCCTTACCCGCGAGCGCTGCGAACACCTGCAGTTGCCGCCCATGACTGCGCGCAACGGTGACAAAAAGGGGACCGCCTTCACCGCGTCTATCGAAGCGGCAGAGGGTGTGACCACCGGTATTTCCGCAGCCGACCGCGCGCGCACCGTGCAGGCAGCTGTGGCAAAAGGTGCCCGGCCGGACGACCTGGTGCAACCCGGCCATATTTTCCCCTTGCAGGCGGTGGACTGTGGCGTGCTGATGCGCGCCGGGCACACTGAAGCAGGTTGTGATCTGGCCGGCATGGCCGGTTGCACGCCCGCAGCAGTCATTTGCGAGATCATGAAAGATGACGGCACCATGGCCCGGTTGCCCGACTTGCAGGTTTTTGCGGCTGAGCATGGCCTGAAAATTGGCACCATCGCGGACCTCATTGAGCACCGCAGCCGCGTCGAATCGCTGATTGAACGGGTTGGTTCGCGCGCCATCAAAACGGCCTGCGGTGAGTTCGTGGCACATGCCTACAAAGACAAACCCGGCCAAGGCATCCACCTTGCACTGGTCAAAGGCGAATGGTTTCCGGATGACACCGTGTTGGCCCGGGTGCATGAGCCCTTGTCGGTTCTGGATGTGCTCGAAGTCAATCGCAGCATGCACACCTGGAGCCTGGACGCCAGTCTGGCGCGCATTGCCTCGGATGGGCGGGGGGTTCTGGTGCTGCTCAATTGCGGAGAAAGCGCACAGCAGTTGCTGGCCCAGTTTGAAGGTACGGCGCGCGCCAGCCATGGCCCCGAGCGTGAGCGGATCGACCTGCGCACTTACGGCATAGGTGCCCAGATCCTGCGGGACTGCGGGGTACACCGGATGAACCTGATGGGCAGCCCCCGCCGCAACCCTGGCATGACGGGCTATGGGCTGGAAATCGTTGGGTACATCGCCAAGTAGCCCCTGAACACTAGCCCGTATTCCCCGAATAGCTTCCCGCTCGAATCACCACAAGGACAAGACCATGTTTGGCGCAGACAAAGGCACCCCGGACACGACCGACGACCGGTTAAACGGCAAAAAACTCAGCATTGGCATCGTGCAGGCTCGATTCAATGAGCCCATTACCAACGCGCTGGCGTCAGCCTGTCGCGCCGAGCTGATCCTGCTGGGCGTTCAGGAGAAAAACATTGACCATGTCTTTGTGCCCGGCGCTCTTGAAGTGCCCCTGGCCCTACAGGCCATGGCCGAAAAATCCGGCTATGACGCGCTCATTGCCCTGGGCTGCATTATTCGGGGCGAGACCTACCATTTTGAACTGGTCGCCAATGAGTCTGGCGCTGGCGTAAGCCGTGTTGCGCTGGATTACCAGTTGCCCATTGCCAATGCAATTTTGACGACCGAAAACCTGGAGCAGGCCATCGCCCGCAAAACCGAAAAAGGTCGTGATGCAGCCCGGGTCGCGATTGAAATGGCCAATCTTCTGGAAGCAATCTGATGAGCGAATCACCCCCCCCATCTGGCAACAGCCGCCCTCCCCGACAGTCGCGCACAGGGGTCACTGGCACTGGCGCGCGCAAGGCCGGCAGCAAGTCAAACCGCTCACGCTCGCGCGAGTTCGCACTTCAAGCGCTTTACCAGCATCTGATTGGCAAAAATGCAGTCGAGGACATTGACGCCTTCACGCGGGATCTGGCAGGCTTCAACAAGGCTGATTCCTTGCACTTTGACGCCCTGCTGCGGGGCTGCGTGGAAGAGGCAGCGGAACTCAATGCCTTGATCGTGCCTTTGCTGGACCGCAAGCTGGAAGAAATCTCGCCCATCGAGCACGGCGTGATGTGGATTGGTGCGTACGAATTTAAACATTGCCCGGACGTGCCATGGCGTGTGGTGCTGAACGAATGCATTGAATTGGCCAAGGAATTTGGCGGCACCGATGGCCATAAGTATGTGAACGCAGTGCTCAATGGCCTGGCCCCTGTGCTGCGCGCGCCTGAGGTCGATGCTGACCGGGGCAAAGGTAAAACCCGCCCGTGAAAATATCTGACCGCGCGCAGCGCATCGAGCCGTTCTATGTGATGGAGGTCGCGAAGGCCGCCGCAGCCTTGGGCCGGGAAGTCGCGCGCACCGACTCGCCCATGATCTTTCTGAACATTGGCGAGCCTGACTTCACGGCCCCCCCGCTGGTGTGTGAGGCCGCTGAAAAAGCCATACGCGACGGTGCCACACAGTACACCCAGGCCACCGGCCTGCAGCCCTTGCGCGAACGCATCAGCGACTGGTATGCCAGCCGGTTCAAGGCAACCGTGCCGGCCAGCCGGATTGTCATCACCGCTGGCGCGTCTGCGGCCCTGCACCTGGCGTGCATGGCTCTGGTTGACGCAGGCGATGAAATCTTGATGCCCGACCCCAGCTATCCCTGCAATCGCCAGTTTGTCAACGCAGCCCAGGGCACTGCGGTGCTGATTCCCACCACCGCGTCCGAGCGATTTCAGCTCAGCGCGGCCAAAGTGGAAGCCGCCTGGAACTCGCGCACGCGCGGCGTGCTGCTGGCCTCACCGTCCAACCCGACCGGCACATCGATCCATCCCGACGAGCTCCGCCGCATTCATGAGGTGGTCAGCGCCAAAGGCGGCATCACCCTCGTCGATGAAATTTACCTGGGCCTGAGCCATGACGCGCAATTTGGCCAGACCGCGCTGACGATTGACGACAACATCATCAGCATCAACAGCTTCAGCAAATATTTCAACATGACGGGCTGGCGGTTGGGCTGGATGGTGGTGCCCGAGAAACTGGTCCCGGTGATTGAGCGGCTCGCGCAGAACCTTTTCATCTGCCCCAGCACAATTGCGCAGCATGCCGCGTTGGCCTGCTTTGAGGCGCAAAGCCTGGCCGAATACGAGCGCAGACGTTCCGAGTTCAAGGCCCGGCGCGACTATTTCATCCCGGCGCTCAATGCCATCGGGCTGACTGTCCCCGTCATGCCTGACGGTGCGTTTTATGCCTGGGCAGATTGCTCTGCTTTGTGCCAAAAACTCAAGGTCAAAGACAGTTGGGATTTTGCTTTCGAGGTCATGCGCCGCGCCCATGTGGCCGTCACGCCAGGGCGCGATTTTGGGAGTGCAGAAACTGGTAACTTTGTGCGTTTTTCAACCGCCAATTCCATGGCACAGTTGAAAATGGCCATCGAACGCCTGAATGCCCTGTTGGCATGACTGCAATATTTCTGCGCTTCATTCTGGATATGGATACCTTCCAATGAACCAAGACCTGTCAATCCTTCATCTGGTGCTCAATGCGAGCATTGTGGTGCAAGGCGTCATGCTGTTGCTGGTGGTCGTATCGGTCTCCAGTTGGGCAGCCATCTTCCGCAAGCTGTTTGCGCTGAATCGCGTCAAGTCGCTGAACGAAACTTTTGAGCGCGAATTCTGGTCGGGTACCAGCATGAACGACCTTTTCGCCGCTGCCGCCAAGAATGCACGTGATTCCGGCCCCTTGGAGCGCATTTTTGCCAGCGGCATGCGCGAATTCCAGAAGCTGCGAGAGCGTCGCATCGTCGATACAGC
>JANOAP010000036.1:0-2604 GCA_031411175.1 Rhodoferax sp.
TCCGGGATTCAAACGCTGGAACGTCAGCCGCCTGGGGTGACACGATTTACATGGATGCCTATCGCACCTCGTTGCGCTATGCGTTTCTGACGACGCTGCTGTGCCTGCTGATTGGTTACCCGTTTGCTTACTTCATAGCGCGTGCCAACCCCGCTTTGCGACCGACCTTACTGATGATGGTAATGCTGCCGTTCTGGACTTCATTTCTGCTGCGGGTCTATGCCTGGAAAGGCATTCTGGCGGACCAGGGCGTGGTCAATCATTTCCTGATGTGGACCGGCCTGACGCAGGAACCGGCGCAACTGCTCTACACCGATTTTTCCATGCTGGTCGGTATGACGTATGTCTATTGCCCCTTCATGATCTTGCCGCTCTACGCCACGCTGGTCAAAATGGACCTGCGCTTGCTGGAGGCGGCCTACGACCTGGGGGCCAGCCCGTGGAAGGCCTTCTGGCTGGTTACCGTGCCGCTGAGCCGCGCCGGCATTGTGTCGGGCTCCATGTTGGTTTTTATTCCGGCAGTTGGTGAATTCGTGATTCCCTCGCTGCTGGGCGGTGCCGAAAACGTGCTGATTGGCAGGGTGGTATGGGACGAAATGTTCAGCAGCAACAACTGGCCACGCGCGGGTGCACTGGCGGTTGTGATGGTGGTTCTGATTCTGGTTCCTCTGGGGCTTTATCACCATGTGAGTGCTGCGCGCACGCAGCCGGAGGATCGCTAACGTGACCACTGCCATGACTGCCCTGACACGCCTGGCTGAGCGGCATATCGGACGCTTCTGGCTGACGGTTGTTTTTCTGTTTCTCTACACGCCTTTGTTTTTCCTGATCCTGTTTTCATTCAACAGCACGCGCCAGGACGGCATCTTCACCGGATTTTCCTTGCGCTGGTATGAGGCACTGCTGGGCGATTCCCGGCTGGTGGAGGGCTTCTTCCTGTCGCTGAAAGTGGCATTGCTCACCGGCACACTGTCGGTCGTGCTTGGCACCGTTGCTGCTTTTGTGCTGGTGCGCTACACACGCTTCAAGGGGCGCGCCATGTTTTCGGGAATGGTCAACGCGCCGCTGGTCATGCCCGAGGTCATCGTCGGCTTGTCGCTGCTTCTGCTGATGGTGGCGGTGCAACGCGCCGTGGGCTGGCCTGAGCGGGGCATGGTGACCATTGTGCTGGGCCACACGCTTTTGGGCATGGCTTATGCCACCGTGGTCATTCAGTCACGGCTGTCTGAAATGGACCGATCCATCGAGGAGGCGGCCATGGACCTGGGTTGCCGACCCATGCAGGTGTTCTTTCTGGTGACGCTGCCCCATATTGCCCAGGCCATGGTGGCGGCCTGGCTGCTGACTTTCACGCTGTCGTTTGACGATGTGGTGATTTCCGAATTTCTGTCAGGCCCTGGCGTCACGACCTTGCCGCAAGTGATCTTCAGCTATGCGCGTCGCGGTGTGAACCCGGCGATCTATGCTGCGGCCACCTGCCTGATTGCCACCGTCACGCTGGGCATTGTTTTTTACAGCGTTTATGTGGCTCGCCAACAGCGGAATAAAGCCATTTCAGCCTGAATGACGCGCTTTCGCCTCTCTGCCGGGAGTAGTGCGGGAGGTCCATTTCACGAGGTATATTGCCTTTTTGCATTGTGAAATATTGAATTGCTGCGGTGCAAGAAATTTTCTCAATATGGAAAATTAGATTTCATAATTCGGTATGAAGTCTTCAAGCCGTTGAACTTATTGAAGAAAAATATTGTCTTATATAAGACATAAGATTTGTTTTAGTCTTATATAAGACTTAGAATTCTTCCATCGGCACATGTTCTTCTCAATCATTTGAGCCTCAACCGTGCAGACCTATTTTCATCAACTCAAGGAGTGTTTTCATGCCCCAAAGCCTTACCGAACAACTGAGCCGCGCCCAACAAATTGAAGCCCTGGAAAAAGACTGGGCCAACAACCCCCGCTGGAAAGGCATCAAGCGCGGTTACAGCGCGGCGGATGTCGTGCGCCTGCGCGGCTCGTTCCCCATTGAACACACGCTGGCCCGTCGCGGCGCTGAAAAACTGTGGGACCTGTTGCACACTGAAGCCTACGTGAACTGCCTCGGCGCGCTGACCGGTGGCCAAGCCATGCAGCAAGTCAAGGCGGGCGTGAAGGCCATCTACCTGTCGGGCTGGCAAGTGGCCGCCGACAACAACACCTATTCCAGCATGTACCCCGACCAGTCGCTGTACCCTGTGGACTCGGTGCCAAAGGTCGTTGAGACCATCAACAACACCTTCCGCCGTGCCGATGAAATCCAGCACGCCAAAGGCATTGACGCGGGCGGCAAAGACTACATCGACTACTTCGCGCCCATCGTGGCGGATGCAGAAGCCGGTTTCGGTGGTGTGCTCAACGCGTTCGAACTGATGAAGGCCATGATCAAAGCCGGCGCGGGTGGCGTGCACTGGGAAGACCAGCTGGCTTCGGTCAAGAAGTGCGGCCACATGGGCGGCAAGGTGCTGTTGCCTACCCGCGAGTCTTGCCAGAAGCTGATCGCTGCCCGTATGGCAGCTGACGTGTGCGGTGTGCCTACGCTGGTGATTGCCCGTACCGATGCGGAAGCGG
>JANOAP010000037.1:0-20482 GCA_031411175.1 Rhodoferax sp.
GCTGTATCCCAAGAACCTCTGGAGTGACCTGGGCGAAGGCGAGCCGGTGCGTGTGGTCGATGCCGACAGCGAGGAGCACGAAGCCGAACGCACGGTGGCGCGTATTCAGAGTTTGCGGGATACAGCTTGGGGTTAGGGCCAATCACGTTGTTGGCAGCGCGCAGGATGGCGCTGGTGGAGCGGTAGTTCTGCTCTAGTTTGATGACCTTTAGCGTAGGGAAATCCACCGGCAGTTTTTTCAGGTTGTCCAGCGTGGCCCCGCGCCAGCCATAGATGCTTTGGTCGTCGTCCCCCACGGCGGTAAAGCGTGCACCGGCGGGTGGGTTGCCGCCCACCAGCAACTTCAAAAACTCATACTGCGTGGCGTTGGTGTCCTGGTACTCGTCCACCAGCACATGGCCTGCCAGCCCTTGCCACTTATGCCTGACATGCTCATGATTTTGTAGCAATTTAAGCGGCAGGCTGATCAGGTCGTCAAAATCCACGCTTTGGTAGGCCGTCAGCCGCTCCTCGTATCGCGCCATGATGCGTGCGGTGATGCGCTCATTGTCGTCCTTGGCCAGCGCTTCAGCCTGCGATGCGTTCAGCCCCATGTTCTTCCACAGGCTGATGGTCCACTGCCAGGTGCGTGCCGTGGCGGCGTCGGTGGTGCCTCCTGCGTCTTTCAGGATGCCGGTCACGTCGTCACTGTCCAGAATCGAGAACGTGGGTTTGAGGCCCAGCGCCTCGCCGTCCTGGCGCATCATGCGCACGCCCAGCGCGTGAAAGGTGCAGATCACCACGTCCCGGGCGGGCTTGCCAATCAGCCCCTTGGCGCGCTCGCGCATTTCGGCGGCGGCCTTGTTGGTGAAAGTGATCGCCACGATGCGTTTGGGCTCCAGCCCGGTCTGGATCAGGCGGCCAATCTTGTGGGTGATAACGCGGGTTTTGCCCGAGCCCGCGCCCGCGAGGACCAGGCAAGGGCCGTGCATGAAATTAACGGCCTCTTGCTGCGCAATATTCAGGCCGGTGGGAGTGGGGGATGACATGCGGGGACGATGGGATACGCGTAGAGCGGGAGCAGAATCAAGAATGGCGAAGGAAGCAAGCGCGCAATGATACCCAGCGCCGCCCCGCCAACCCTTCCGGCACAGCCCCCACCAGCGTCGAAAGGCCCTTTTCTCGTCATCGCGAGCGTAGCGCGGCGATCCATGCGCTCGCTGGGCACCGTCCTGGATTGCCACGCTGCGCTCGCAATGACGAAGCGGCGGCGTGGGTAATTCGACCCTTGAGGTCTGCATAACGTGTTTGTGACTGAGGGACAATATCGCCTGTGCTGCAAATTTTCTCGGTCACCTTTCCGTTTTTCGCGTTGGTCCTGGCGGGTTACGTGGCTGCCCGCCGTGGCATGCTGCCCATGGAGGCCATCCCCGGGCTGAATGGCTTTGTGTTGTTCTTCGCGCTGCCCTGCATGCTGTACCGCTTTGGCGCGTCCATGCCGGTGGCCCAGTTGCTCGACCCCAGCGTGTTTTTCACCTACCTCTTGTGTGCGCTGGTGATGGTGGCGTTTTCTGTTTCCATCAGCTTGAACGCGCGCATCGGCTGGAACGACGCCTCGTTTGGCGCGCTGGTGGCGGCCTTCCCCAACACCGGCTTCATGGGCGTGCCCTTGCTGGTGGCCCTCTTGGGACCCAAGGCGGCTGGCCCGGCCATCGTGACCATCCTGGCCGATCTGCTGGTGACCACCTCGCTCTGCATTGCCCTGTCGCGGCTGGATGGTGCCGATGAACACGGGGCTGCCAAGGCCGTCAAAAATGCGCTCAAAGGCGTGGCGACCAACCCCATGCCCTGGGCCATCATGCTGGGGGCACTGTCGTCTGCGGTCAGCCTGGTGTTGCCCAAGCCGGTGGAGCAGACGCTGGGCATGCTGGCCGACGCTGCTTCGCCCGTGGCGCTGTTTACCATCGGCGCGGTGCTGGCCCGCTCACAGCTGATGACCGCCAGTGGCCATGCCGAGCCATTGCAGATGCGCGACTACCTGCCCATGGCGATCCTCAAGCTGTTTTTGCATCCGGTGCTGGTGTTTCTGGTCGGTGCGGCGGCCATGTCTGCAGGCGTGCCGCTGAACAAGTTTGCCCTGATCGTGATGGTGCTGGTGGCGGCCCTGCCCAGTGCCAGCAACGTGGCCATGCTGGCGGAGCGCTTTGGTGCCGACAGTGGCCGCGTGGCGCGCATTATTTTGGTGACCACGGTGGCGGCGTTTCTGACGTTTTCTCTGGCGGTGGCGTTGCTGACCTGAGACAGTCTATTCTGCTTGAGTGCCGCGTCGGCCTGTGTCCGCCACAGAAAGACTTTCCCATCGGCATCGAAACGTTTGCTTACGCACTTAACCCGGGCTCCAGCCGTATTGCGCCGTGCGATGGGTCTTTCCGCCGTAAAACACCCCTATCATTTGGCATGAGTTTTTTCAGCCCAACTCCTTTGTGCAACCGGATGATCCGGACCCTGAGCCACATGTTGGGCCTCATGGTGTGTGCCGTGTACGTGACCGGCTGCGGCGGCGGTGGCAAAGACTCCCCTGTAACCACGCCCGTGGTCGTCCCAGAGCCCGCCATCGTCAATGCGGTGGGGCCGGGCCAGTTCACGGATGCCGTCCTCCTGAAGACCATTGCCACCAACGAAGTCACTGCCGCGCTGGAGCAGGCTGGCAGTTCCGCGTTTCGCGCCACACCCAAGTACGCCGTCAAAGCCTACCGCATGACCTATCTGACTGTTGACGGTCAAGGCCAGCAGATTTTGGCCTCCGCTTTGGTGACGGTGCCGCAGAAGGCCGCCAGTGCGCTCAGCCCCGTGCTCAGCTACCAGCATGGCACGCTCACCAAGGGGGCCGAAGCCCCCAGCAATCTGCCAAGTCTGGGCAACCCCGAAGTGGTGCTGGCCTCCACGGGCTACATCGTGCTGTCAGCCGACTATGTGGGCTATGGGGTTTCGAAAGGGGCGAGCCACCCTTATCTGCTGGCTGCGCCATCGGCCTCGGCGGTGATTGACATGCTGACGGCGGCCAAATACTGGCTGCAGCGGCAAGGCGTGACAGACAACAAGCAACTGTTCCTCGCAGGCTATTCCGAAGGCGGCTATGTGACTGTGGCGGCCCACCGTGCGCTGCAAGCCGGTACCTCGCCCTATCGCACGCAGGTTGTCAGCGTGGCACCGGGTGCGGGCCCCTATAACGTGGGCCTGTCGCTGGACGAAGAACTCAAACTGGTAGCCCAGGTCTACCCGCTGCTGGGCTCGGTGCTCAACCCGGGCTTCCTGAAACTGCTGGGCGATGTGGACCGGCGCAACGTGCGCGATGAGTTGTTGCGGCAAGTGCTGGGTGCGGATTCGGACGTCACCTTCATGCCCACTGTGATTGACAACTACCTGGCGGACAACCGGGCGGCCATCGTGAGCCAGAGCAACGTGCATGACTGGCTCCCCACCGCACCTGTCAATCTGTTTCATGGCCGTGACGACCGCACGGTGCCATACCTCAGCGCCACCGGCACCCTGCAGGCGATGCAGTCCCGGGGAGCAGGCAACCGCGTCAGCCTGACGGACTGTGTTGCCCAGCCTGCCGGGCATCCGGAGTGCGTGTTGCCGTATTGGCGGTTCATGCTGGATACCTTTGGCAAGGTGGCCAAAGACCTTTAAGGACGGTGGCCAGCCTGCTCAATGGCCCCGGCACGCGCCTGCGCAGCTCTTGCTGAATAATGGTTAGATCACCCTTGACTACTGAATTCCCCTGGAGATTCGCATGAAGAAATCCCTTGTTCACCTGATGGCCCTGCTGGCGGCAGTCTGTGCCCTGGCACCGGTGGCCGCGCAAACTGATGGCAAGCCCCTTCGTCTGGTGATCCCCTTCACGCCGGGCGGCGCGCAGGATGTCATTGGCCGTTACCTGGGTGACCGGCTGGCCAAGTTGCGGGGTATTCCCGTGGTGGTTGAAAACAGGGCCGGTGCCGGCGGAGAACTCGCCGCAGACTGGGTTGCCAAAGCGACTGCCGATGGCTCGGTGCTGCTACTGGCTACGGGGGGAGCCATCAGCATTGCGCCGGTGCTAAACACCAAACTGCCCTACGACCCCAAGCGTGATCTGATGCCGGTGGCGATGATTGCCGACACGCCCATGACGATTGCCGTGCGCACCGACAGCCCCTACAAGACGCTCGCCGATGTGCTTCGCGACGCCAAAAGCAAGCCCGGCCAGATTGCCTATGCCTCCACCGGCAATGCCACGCTGTCGCACCTGACGGGCGAGCTGCTGGGCCAGGCGGCGGGCATCAAACTGCTTCACGTGCCGTATCGCGGCGCGGCCCCCGCCATCACCGACTTGATTGGCGGGCAGGTGCCACTGATCGTGACCAGTGCAGCGTCCATCAACCCCATGGTAGAGGGTGGCAAGGCCAGGGTGTTGGGCACCTTCACCAAAGCGCGCCTGCCCAACCTGGGCAACCCGCCCACGGTGGCAGAGGCCACAGGTTTGCCGGGCATGGACATTCCGATCTGGGTCGGCATCATGGCACCCGCCAAAACGCCGGTGGACCGCATAGACAAGCTGTCAGCCGAGTTCACGGCGCTGTGCAAGCTGCCCGAAACCCAGGCCTACTTTGCAACCCTGGGGGCCATCAGCGAATGCGGTGGCAACGCAGCGTTTGCAAAGATGCTGGCAGACGACAGCAACCGCTGGGTACAGGTGATTCAAAAGGGCGGCATCAAGGCGGAGTGAGCGGATACACGGGCTCACCCAGGTTCAGCATCAGCCGGTTGGCCCAGGCAAATAGCGAAACGGCATGGATCAGGTCCAGGATTTCCAGCTGCGACAGCCCCACCTCTTGCAGCGCCTTGATGCTCTGCGCTGACACTGCAGCAGGGTCCAGCGTGAGTTCTGCCGAGAACTTGACGATGGCTTTTTCCCGCTCGGTGGTGCCGGCAGTGCTTGCATCGGCAAACACCTGTTCGATCACGTCGCTGCGCTTGGCCAGTTGCTCAAACCGCTGCGCATGGACCGACGTGCAGTACACGCAGCCGTTGATGACAGACTCCACCGTGGCGCCCAACTCACGTTCGGCGCGCGACAGGCCGCCGGGGGCAAACATGATGGCATTGAAGGCGACCGAGCGTTCCAGCAGCATGTCGGGCTGGTGCGCCAGCAGCAGGAAGTAATTGGACTCTTTGGCCGTCGGGCTCATTTCCTCCAGCGCCGCCACCTGCTGCGGTGTGGCCGTGACAAACACCACGGTGTCCAGCCAGGCATTCCACTTGAGCGTCTCGTTGGTGAAGCCGTTGATGCGGATAGGGTTGCTCATGATGTGGCCTCCAGAGCCACCATCGCCTGCAACCCGGCCGTCAGGCGGATCTGGTACGACAGAAAAGCAATCAGCTGGCCCAGCGCGACGATGGCCGGCGTGGACAGCCCGGCGGCCAGCAAGGCTTCAACGGCTTGTCGGTCACCGGCGATGGGGCGCTCAATCAGCGTGGTGGTGAATCGCAGAATGGTTTGCAGGCGCGGGTCATTGATCGAGCCGATATCGGCGCGGTCAAGCGAGCCCGGCAAGGCGCTATCTGCGCCTTCGGCCACCAGGCGCTGGCGGTAGTGGGCCGCCAGTCGGTCGGCCTTGGACAACCGGCACGCGTGCAGTGCCACAGCCAGACGCTCGGCCACCGTGATGCCCTGAACGCTGGCCGCAAACATGGCCTCGTAGCTGCCCTGGGTGGCCGCAGCCACTTTGGCACGTTGGTGGCGCACGGCATGAGTGGCCTGATGGGCTGCCAGGGGCACCGCCTGATCGATCACGTCAGGGGCTGTTGGAGAGGAGACTTCGGAACTTGTCATAAAGGAGGTGCATTCACCCATTCGTCGCCCAGCAGCTCGGGCTCAGCGTAGGCCAGTAGCTCGGTGTACTGGTAGTCAATGTCTTCGCGGTAGAAGTAGCTCACGATGCCGTTGACGAGGCGGCGAGCCCCCTCGCTGATGGCCGGTATGTCGCCAGACACCACACCATGCGACAGCGTGGCCGGGTAGCAAAAGCAGTGAATGCGCTCCAGCCCTGGGCATTGCCCGGCGGTCTTCTCCTGAAACTCAAACACCGGCCCCAGATCAGGCGAGTCCGACAACTCAGTGTCGTCCTGCCCCGCCTCGGGGGTGAAGCGGTCTTTCCAGGCGCGCACATGCGGGGCGATGATGAACAACTCCGGGCGGCTCGCCCAGTCAATCTTGAAGCCGGTGGAGACAATCAGAAAGTCCAGTTCGAAAGTGCCTTTGGCGGTCAAGACGTGAAGCACATTGCCCTTCTGCTGCACGTCAAACACCGGGCAGCCCAGATGGAACCGCGCATTGGCGTGGCGCGATACCCGCAGCGTGCTGCCGCGCGGTGGCGGCACCTGTTGTACGTTGACGTAATGGCGCATGCGCCATTTCCACGGGTCGGGCAGGTCGTAGTGGCCATGGGCACGGCCCGGTCCGCCGCCGCCTTTCGATTTGTTGACGCGGGGCAGGTCAGGCCGACGCACCAGCAGGTCCACGCTGGCCGCACCGGATTCAAGTGCCGTGGCGGCACTGTCCATGGCCGAAGCACCTGCGCCGACAACGCCGACCCGCTTGCCAGCGAGTTGGCGGTAGTCCATCTCGTCAGATGAATGTGCCCATTTGGATCGGTCGATTGAATTTACAAAGGCGGGAACGGCGGCGCCACCCAGCCCGTCACGCCCGGTGGCCAGCACAAGACGTCGCGTGTATAGCCGGGTGGCACCGGCGGGCGCCTGCACATCCAGCGCCACCAGGCCATCCGCACGCGGGTGAATGGCTGTGATGGTGGTGTCATTGCGCACATCCACGTTCATGGCGTGGCGGTACCAGCGCAGATAATCCATCCACTGCACGCGCGGAATCTTGTCGAGCAGAGCCCAGCCATTTGCACCAAATTGCGCCTCGAACCAGGCGCGGAATGTCAGGTTGGGCAGGCCCAGTGCAGGCCCCGTGAGTTCCTTGGGCGAGCGCAGGGTTTCCATGCGTGCGGTGGTGACCCAGGGGCCTTCCTGGCCTGCGGGTGCGCGGTCAAACACCACTGCCTGAATGCCCTGCTGCGCCAGCACGGCAGCCACGGCCAGACCCGCTTGCCCGGCACCGATGATGGCCACATCCAACACGGCCTGCCCGGCCATCTCGCGCGGCGGGGGCAGCCAGCTGGCCGCGGGCCAGCCCAGCCATTCCAGGTCTTTCTTGAGGCGCGCTTCAAGTTCTGCCAGTCCATCGGACGCCACTCCACTGCTTGAGTCAACCATGTCAGTCAATCGAGACGCTCCTGATGAAAATGCTGCCGGGTAATCGCATTGGGTCACTATAAAAGAATCTGCAAACGCAATGGATCCGGACGCAGAGATCTAGATGGACAACGGGTCCACATCCACCGCCCAGCGGATCACCCCCTTGCCTTCCGGCTGCTGGCGCGTGGCGTGCAGTACCGCATGCCATGCGCTCAGAAAGCGTTGCAGGTGCACGCGCGACGGGCTCTCTACCAGCATCTGGGCGCGCTCTACATTGGCCACGCGCTGGAAGCTCATGGGCACGGCGGGGTACAGGGTCACAAAGGGCGCTTCGGGTAGGCTGGCCGCCGCGAGGCTGGCAGTGGTCAGAAAGCCCTGCGCGATGTCTTGCTCGCGCGCATCGGCCCGCACCAGCGCCTGAAAACTGAAGGGAGGCATGGCGGCCTGCTCGCGTTCCTTGAGCTGCTGCGCTGCAAAGGCCGGGTAGTCATGCCGCTTGAGCGCTTCAAACAGCGGGTGTGCTGGGTGAAACGTCTGTATCCACATCTCGCTGTGGCCGCTGACACCGGCATCGCGCCCAGCGCGGCCTGCGGCCTGCCTCAGCAGGCCGAACAGGCGCTCTGGCGCGCGAAAGTCGCTGGAGAACAGCGCACCGTCCGGGTTGACGGCTGCCACCAGCGTGATGCGCCGAAAGTCATGGCCCTTGGCAATCATCTGCGTGCCCACCAGCACATCAACTTCCCCGGCATGCACCTGGGCCAACTGGCGCTCCAGCTCGCCCTTCTGGCGCGTGCTGTCGGCGTCAATGCGTGCGATGCGCAAGGGTTCACCTTGCGGATGTTGGGCTGACTCAGTGCCAGGTCGGCGCACCTCCTGCAGCAACCCGGCCAGGTGTTCTTCAAGCTGCTCGGTGCCACGGCCTATGGGTGCGATGTCTACGTTGCCGCATTCCGGGCAAGCCCTGGGCACGCGCTCTGCAAACCCGCAGTGGTGGCAGCGCAGCGTGCGGTCAATCTTGTGAAACACGCGGTAGGCGCTGCAGTGTGGGCAAAGACTCTTCCAGTCGCAGGCGGTGCAGGCCAGCACAGGCGCATAGCCGCGCCGGTTCAGGAACACCATGCTTTGCTCGCCCCGGGCCACCCGCTCCTTGATGGCCTGCAATAAAGGCGGCGAAAACACCGCGCGCTTGGGCTGGTGGTTCATGTCAACCCGGCGTACCAGCGGCAGGGCGGCGTTGTCACCCACGCGGCCCGGCATGTCCAGCCGCATATAGCGCCCGCCTTCAGACGCGGGTCGGCCGTGGTGCCAGGTTTCCAGCGAGGGCGTGGCCGAACCCAGCATGACTTTGGCACCTTCCAGGCGGCCCCGGTAAATGGCCAGGTCGCGGGCCGAGTAGCGCGCGCCTTCCTGCTGCTTGTAGCTGGGGTCGTGCTCTTCATCGACCACGATCAGCTTGAGATTCGGCATGGACGCAAACACCGCCATGCGCGTGCCCAGCACGATGCGCGCCGCGCCACTGTGTGCCGCCAGCCAGCTCTTGAGGCGCTGCGGGTTGGTCATGCCGCTGTGCAGCGAGACGACGGCGTCGTCGCCATACAGCGAGGCGAAGCGCTCTCTCACCCGGGTTTCAAGTTGCGGCGTGAGGTTGATCTCGGGCACCATCAACATCGCCTGGGCTTGGGGGTCGCGCGCCAGCAATTCCTGCACGCACTGCAAATACACCTCGGTCTTGCCGCTGCCGGTGGCCCCAAACAGCAGGAAAGGCCCAGGATTCTGATGAAACTGGGCTATAGCCTCCGTCTGCTGTGCTGTAAGCGCTATTGAAGTAGTAGCGTCAGGGTCGTCTGGCACCACAGCAGCACCTGCCGCCGCCCCAGCCCCCGTTTTGGCACCGCGCTTGAGTTTGCGGGCCAGTTGAAGGCTGCTGATTTCGCGCAACTGGGGCGGGAGCGCTGCCAGCGCCACTTCACCCGCGGCGCGCTGGTAATACTGCGCCGCAAACGTGACGAGTTGCAGCCAGTGCGGTGAGAGCGGCGCGATGCCGTCCAGCACACCCGCCACAAAACGCAGTTTGTCGCCCTCAATTTCAGTGCCTGACGCGGAACTGACAACGTCCCACACCACGCCCAACGTCTCGCGCTTGCCAAAGGGCACGCGCACCAGCGTTCCCGCCTGAAGTGCCTGCTCACTCAAGTAGGTTAGCGGGCCAGCAACCTGGCTGTGCGCAGGCGTCTGGACCAGGACGGCAAGCTGGTGCATCATGGGCGGGGCACAAAAGTCACTGTTGAGGCATTTTGTTGATGTGATACAGAGAAACCCGCCCTAAGTACTTGATTCATAACCACTTTACAAGGCATCCATGTTTTCTGTGGATAACTTTGTTGATATCTACCCGCCACACGCTCCAAAGCCTTGAAAATAAAGGCTTTGGTTGAAATGCCTTCAAAAAAAGCACTCGCCGAAATCGTTATAAATCAACAACTTGCATTCGCTATTGGTTTTGTAGCGAGGGTTACCCTTAGACTGGCTGTGTAGCGCACCGCAACATTTTTTTTGTGCATAAGTCATCGGTGGCGGACTTGTTTCACGGTAAATGATGCTAAGGGTTTGCCCCGATGTGCCCGTTTGCGACATCTCTTAACGCAGTTTTTTTGAAACCTCATGCACGGCCTGCACCAGTGCGCTGACATGGTCTGGCGGCGTGTACTGGCTGATGCCGTGACCCAGGTTGAAGATGTGGGTGGGGCCGGTGCCGCTTCCTGCATGGGGTGTACCAAAGCTGTGCAGCACCTTGCCCACCTCCACCTCAATTTGCGCCGGGCTGGCAAACAGCACATTGGGGTCGATGTTGCCCTGCAGCGCCTTGCCTGGCCCGCCGACCTGGCCGCCCACCAGCGCCCGGGCGCGTGCCAGATTGACCGTCCAGTCCAGGCCCAGCACGTCGCAATCCAGCCCGCCCATCTCTTCAAGCCACAGGCCGCCGCCCTTGGTGAACACAATGCGCGGAATTTGCACGCCTGCATGTTCTTTTTTGACCTGTGCCAGCACGCGCGCGGTGTAGGCCAGGCTGAATGCCTGAAACGCGCCATCGGCCAGCACGCCGCCCCAGCTGTCAAAAATCATCACGGCCTGCGCGCCAGCTTCAATCTGGCAATTGAGGTACTGCGCCACCGCATCGGCGTTAATGGCCAGCATTTTGTGCATCAGGTCAGGGCGCTGGTACAGCATGGTTTTGACCAGGCGGTAGTCGTCCGAGCCCGCGCCTTCCACCATGTAGCAGGCCAACGTCCAGGGGCTGCCTGAAAAGCCGATCAGCGGCACACGGCCATTCAAGGCCTTGCGGATCGAGGCGACGGCGTCAAACACATAGCGCAGCTTGTCCATGTCGGGCACGGCCAGCTTGGCCACGGCGGCTTCATCGCGCACCACGTGGGCGAACTTGGGGCCTTCACCCAGCGCGAAGGACAGGCCCAGTCCCATGGCGTCCGGCACGGTGAGGATGTCGCTGAACAAAATAGCCGCATCCAGCGGGTAACGTTCGAGCGGCTGCAGGGTGACTTCGGTGGCGTAATCGGTGTTGGGGGCCAGGCCCATAAAGCTGCCAGCCCTCGCGCGGGTGGCGCGGTATTCGGGCAAGTAGCGACCGGCTTGGCGCATCAGCCAGACGGGCGTGTAGGGCGTGGCCTGGCGCAGGCAGGCGCGGATGAAAGTGTCGTTTTGCAGGGGGGCGAAGGCGGCGGAAGTGCTCATGCTGGCATTGTCGCAGGGCGGGCTTGTGGCGTTGTTGTTGAACTCGGGGATGGGGGCATTCTTGGGCGGGCACAGGCCGACGCGGCACTCAGACTCCGCGGCTGTCCCCCACGGCGGCCTAGGGCCGCCAGTTCCTCCTTGATGCCGCTGCGCTGAATGCCACGCCGACCTGTGCCTGGGAGCGGCGGTTGATGTTCAATCTGTCAATGCCACCATCGCGCCCAGCCGATGACACTGAAGTGAATGGTGCAGCGAAATCAAGGAGGAGCGCAGCGGAGGACATTCGCGGAAGCATTCACTTCAGTGTCTTCGGCCCGCAAAGCCAGGGGTTCAAAACCCCAGCAGATCACCCAAAACGAGCTCTGCGCACTTCCAAGATTTCGAAGTCAATCGCTTCAGCGTAGACGCGCGCATCCTGGGTGGCCAGGTGCAGCATGATTTTTGCCGACTGCGCAGACACTAGCCGATTGACCAGCACGGCCAGCGCCACGGTACCCAGACCACCCCACGTGTAGCCATAGAGCGTTAGCGCCGTGCCCAGGCCCGCCACGGCCAGTGTCACCGGAATGATCATTAAGCGGTGTCGCACGTATTTGCGCGCCTTGTCCGGGTTCACGATCAGGCGGAAAACGCCTGCGGGCAAGCCCCGGCAGAATTCCGCGTGGGTCACGTCGATGGCTTCGGGCACCTCGCCTGCGGGCGAGTCCGGCGCGGGCGAAGTCAAGATGCCTGCCGCCGGTGCTCCACCAGCAGGCACTTGTTCTGCACCACGGTGATACCCGCTGCGCGTGCCTTGTCTGCTGACGCCGCGTGTTCAATGCCCAGCTGCAACCACAGCGCTTTGGCACCGATGGCAATGGCTTCGTCTGCGACCGGCGGCACATCGGCGCTGTTGCGAAACACATCGACCACATCAATCTTTTCGTGTTGTGCGGCTTCAATCAGGTTGGGGTAGACCTTTTCACCGAGTATTTCGGTCACCTGTGCTGCCGGGTTGACCGGGATGATGCGCCAGCCCTGCGACTGCATGTATTCGGCGACTTCATAGCTGTCGCGGTGGGACTTGGGTGAGAGGCCGACGACCGCGACGGTGCGGCAGGTTTTCAGAATGTGTTCAATGTCTTGGGTCTGGGTCATGACATGTATTTTATGGAGCAACCGTAGGGGCGGGTGCTCGGCGCGCTCAGGGGTTTGCCGGCCAGTGCTTCTGTCAGGCCCTGACGCACGTAGTTGGTCGCGGTTTTAATGTCGTCCTGGCGTGCTGACGGAATACTGTCAATGCCGCCTGCATAAATCAGCGTGCCCTGCGGGTTGACGACATACATGTGCGGCGTGGTGCGCGCGCCGTAGGCCTTGCCGGCGGTTCCTTCTTCGTCCATCAGCGTGGCGGATGGCGCGGCCTTTTGCCCGGTCATCCAGCGCGCAAGTTGCTGGGGTGCCAGGTAGTCGCCGCTGGCGTTTTCGGTGGAGTTCACCGCCAGCCAGACCACACCCTTGCCGACCGACTCTTTTTGCAGGGTCTGCATGTTGGCCGAGTCGTAGTGCTTGCGCACAAAGGGGCAACCGGGGTTGGTCCACTCCAGCACCACATGCTTGCCCTTGAAATCACTCAGCCGCACCGCTTTGCCCGTGGTGTCTGTGAGCGTGAAATCCGGAGCGGGCTGGCCCACTGCCGCCGCTGCAACGGCAGGGCCTGTGAACAGGGCGGCTGCAGCGCTGGCGGCCACAACAAGAACATGGCGACGAAAAGCAGCAAAGTTCAACATGACATCTCTCCTTCCAGAGCGTTCAATGACCCCGTCATCGGTCACTGAACCGGCCTACAAACGTGCAAGGGCTGCACGAACCTCATCCACACTCAACACTTCCGACAGCACCACGGGTGCGCTGCCTGATTTGTACAACACATAAACGGGCACACCGTTGCGGCCCAGTTGCTGCAGCGCTGCGGTGATGGCGGGGTCGCGGCGCGTCCAGTCGGCCCGCAGCAGCGCTACTTTTTTGCCATCCAGGTCGGCCATCACATCGGCGTTGGCCAGCGTGGTTGTCTTGTTGTACTGGCAGGTCACGCACCAGGCGGCCGTGAAATCTACAAACACCGGCTGGCCGGTAGACAGGATCTGATCGACCCGGCCCGGCTCCCAGGCCTGCCAGCGGCTGCCCGCCGCAATGGACGTGGTTGTGTCTGCGGGTTTGAGCACGTTCGGGCCAATAGCCCACGTCAAACCTGCCAGGGTAGCTATTGAAACAGTAGCAATCACTGCGCGCCCGCGTCCCGCCAGGGTGAATGCCCAGATCACCATGCTCAAGCCCACCAGCAGCGCCAGCAAGGCACCCGCGCCGTCAATGCCACTTTGCTGGCCCAGCACCCACACCAGCCAGGCCACGGTGGCAAACATGGGGAAAGCCATCAAACGGCGGAAAGTGTCCATCCACGCGCCGGGCCGGGGCAGGGCGCGCGCCACGGCGGGCACCAGGCTGGCAGCCAGATAAGGCAGGGCCATGCCCACGCCAATTGCGCCAAACACCAGCAGCGCCTGCACCGCAGGCAGCCCCACGGCCAGGCCGAGTGATGCGCCCATGAAAGGCGCGGTGCAGGGCGACGCAATCGCCACCGCCAGCACGCCAGATAAAAACGCGTTCACGACCGGGTTTTTGGCCTGCGCAGATGCCAGGCCAGAAGGCAAAAACTGCCCAAACTCAAACAGGCCGGCCAGGTTGAGCCCCAGCACGGTAAACAGCACGGCCAGTGTGGCCACCACGCCCGGTGCCTGCAATTGAAAACCCCAGCCGAGTTGCTCGCCGCCCGCGCGCAAGCCCAGCATTAGCGCGCCCAGGGCCAGAAACGAGGCGACCACGCCAGCGGTGTAGGCCAGCCCGCTGATGCGGTGCCCTCGGCGATCATTGGCATGCTGCGTGAAGCTCACCACCTTGATCGCCAGGATGGGAAAAACACAGGGCATGAGGTTGAGGATCAGCCCCCCCAGCAGCGCGCCGAAGAGCGCTGCAATCAGGGTGATGGGCGGTGCCGGTGATGCCGCTGCGCCAGCGGCGTTGGCCCGAAGCGCCGTCTCCAGCGCGGGTGACAGGGCTGATGCCTGTGCCACGGCGGGCCAGGTGCCCAGCACCTTGACCTCGGCCCGGTAGCCCACGCGCTGGCCGTCCACATCGGCGGCCAGCACCACCGGCATCACGCTGGGGCTGTTGCTGCGCTGGCTGGACAGCGGCACCGTCGCGCTCCACACGCCGGCCGTCCAGCCCTGCGTCCATTGCGCGGCGGTCTCAATGACCTCGGGGGTTTCAGGAAAAAAGTCCAGCGTCTTGCCGCGCAGGGCCACCGGCAGCCCTTGCACCGTGAACTTGATGGCATTGCCTTCAATCTGCACGTTACTCTCGGGCAAGATGCCAGCCGTGGTGCCCATCACCGGTTTGGGCTGGGCCGCCAAGGTGGTATCGAAGGCCCCGCGGTTCATGGCGGTGGAGCCCCGCACGGGAATCTTCAGCGCGAACTCGCCCTCTTCGGGAATGCACTCGCGCCGACACACCAGCCACGCGGCCTTGAGCTTGACTTCAATGTCATTGCCCAGGAGCGGTGGCTTGAAATCTTTGGAGATGGTCAGCGGCACCGGCAGCAGCACCGTGCCTTCATAGCCATAGTTGGCCAGGTTGCCAATCGGGATCTTTTTGGGCAGCGGCCAGGCAATATCGCCCGCCGTCACGCCCGCAGGCAAGGTCCACTGCAACACCGTGGGCAGGCCGGAGTCGCCGGAATTCTTCCAGTAGGTGTGCCACTCGGGTTTGTGGACCAGCTGCAGGCCAATCCAGACGGTTTTGCCGGCATCCGCACCCTCGGGCGCGTGCGCCATCAGCTCGGCACGCACCTGCTCGGTGGTCACCACTGATTTTACGCTATTTTGGGCGTTAACCTCCGTAGACAGGGCACAAGCAGCTATAAAAAGCGCAGCAACTGGCAGGCGCAAGAGCGATGACAAGAATTTCATGTGGGTCATGTTGGGTGTCTGAGCAGCACAGCAGGGCAAAGTTCCGGGCCAGACCAAGTCGAGCGCGCTCAGGCTGCAAACCCCAACACCACACGGCGCGTGGTGGCCGACTTCTTTTCGATCTTGGTCACGACGACCGCGCCAATCTCGGCCGTGTTGGCCACATGCGTGCCGCCACAGGGCTGGAGGTCAATGAGTTCACTGGCACCGATGCGGATCGTGCGGATCTTGCCGCTGCCGCGCGGCGGCTGCACCGACATGCTTTTCACCAGCGCCGGGTTGGCGTCCAGCTCCGCATCGGTGATCTCGCCTACCACCAGCGGATGGGCGGCGGCCACCAGCCGGGCAATGCCGGCGGTCAGCACGTCCTTGTCCAGTGGGTCGGTCATATTGAAGTCCAGCCGCGCATAGTCCGGCGTGATCGAGCAGCCGTTCACCAGTTGCGGCACCAGATGGCACAGCAGATGCGTGGTGGTGTGAAACCGCATCAGCCGGTGCCGCCGTGCCCAGTCCACGCGTGCCGTGACCACGTCACCCGCAATCACCTGCGTGGCCGAGGTTTGCTCTTGATTTAATAGCTGCTTAAGCCCATCTGGCGTGGTTAAATGACATATTTCATGGGTAAAACTGCCATCAGCGGCCTTGCCTTTGCGGGTGTCGATGATGGCGATCTGGGATCCGTCTGCCAGCACCAGCACGCCCGCGTCCCCCGGCTGCCCGCCGCCCATCGGGTAAAACACCGTGCGGTCCAGCACGATGCCCTGGGGCGTCACGGCCATCACCGTGGCAGTGCATTCGGTCAGATAGGCGTCCTGGCGGAAGAGGTCTTGGGTCATGCTGCCCACCTGCGGCCTTGCGCGGCATGGTCCAGCACCAGATGAAACACGTTGTCGCATTTGGTCTGGAACATTACCCGGTCATAACTCTCTTGCGGCAGTTCGCGGTCCAGCACTTCAGCGACCGCAGAACGCACGATGCGACGTGTCTGGTCGGTCTTGTACCAGTCTTGCACCAGCACCTTGGGTGGTTCATCCTGCAGCCGATGCAGCAGTGCCTTCGCGGCCAACTTCACTCTTTGGGTTTCAGCTTGGGTCATGGTGTCCTTGCACAACAGGTCAAAAATCTCCAGCTCGTCTTCGGTCAGGCCTTCACGTGCGGCACGTTCGTCTTCGGCCCGCATGTCCTGGCTGAACTGCACCAGCTGCTCAAAATACTGCTCGGTGGACGAGCTGCCCGCGTTGTAGCTGTCGATGATCTGTTGAAAGCGCTGGGCAAACGGGCTGCGGGCTTGGTTTTGCGCCAGCATCAGCTCCAGCTTGCGGGCAATGAAGGCACGCAGGTCGGTAATTGCTATGTTCTTGTAAACGGCGGCACCAAAGTCCTGGCGCAGCTTGTCAAAGTCAATCCGGCTCAAGTCCCAGGTCCGCCCACGCTTGATGATTTCAAACTGCGCGCCAAACTCTTTGGCCGTGAAACCCTCGGCGTTGTTCACCACCACACTTTCATCCAGCAGTTCGTTGACACGCTGGGCGACCTTGTCAATGTCCTGTTGCTCCACCAGCGCATCGGTGATACCCCGCAGATAGGCCAGTGCAGCCACCACTCGCACTGTTTTGCGGCCCAACACCTCGGGCTTGCAGGCTTCGTACAAGGCAGACACCGTGTTCTCGAACACATAAAACGTGCGGCGCAACTCATCGCTGCCCAGCAGCGTATTGGCGAAATCGTTAAACAGGCCAATCTTTGCAAACACATCGCTACCCACCAGCACATCGCGCAGGCCAATACCGCTGGCAGCGCAATACGCCAGGGCCTGTTCTACCGCATCGTCCAGCAGGTCAAACAGTGCCGCCTTGTCGCGTACCGGGGGCTCATCCAGACCGTCCTCGCCCTGGGCGTAGTCTTTCAGCGCGCGCTTCATGTTGCGAAACACGTTGTAGTAATCAACGATTTCGCCATTGAGCTTTTCCACCTCGTTGATGCGCCATGGCGTGACCCGGTTGGCCCGCGCAATGGTCTGCATCAGCGTGTGGTCCTTCATGGGCTTGTCCAGGTACAGCGTGGACACCGTGGGCGCGTCAAACCCGGTGAGCCACATCGCGCACACAAACACCAGTTGCAGCGGGTGGGCTTCATCCTTGAAGTTGGTTTCAATGTCGTGGCCTTGCGCATCCAGCCGGTTCATGCGCTCGCGGTGGGGCACGATGCCCAGCTTGCGGTCAGCAAACTTCAGCTCCTCACCCGCCTCGTCGCTGATGACCACGGCCATCTCGACCCGGCGCATCCACTCCAGCATCTTTTTAAGGCGCTGCTTTTCTACCTCGTTGGGCGTCTGGTTGATGCGGCCCATGAGGGCCTTGACCTCGGCTTTCCAGTGCCACTGCACCTTGTCGTACATCTTGACTGCGGTGAACTTGTCCACCGTCACCACCATGCCCTTGCCCAGGTAGCCACGACGCGGGAAGTGATACACGATGTCTTTGGCAATGGTCTCCAGCCGGTCGTCACGGGTGATGACCTGCATTTCAGCGGCAAAGCGGTTTTCAAGCCTTTCCTGCTGGGCTTCGTTCAAGTTCTCGTCTTCAATGATCTGGCAAAACTCGTCGCTCAGGTCTTCGTTTTGCACCTGCATTTGCGGCACACGTTTTTGGTAAAACAGCGGCACCGTCGCCCCATCTTCCATAGATTGCTGAAAGGTGTACTCCGACACATAGTCGCCAAACCATGCATTGGTTTGGCGGTCGCGCCCCAGCAGTG
Source organism: Rhodoferax sp. (assembly GCA_031411175.1). GTDB lineage: Bacteria > Pseudomonadota > Gammaproteobacteria > Burkholderiales > Burkholderiaceae_C > JANYCG01. The sequence continues at coordinate 17,793 of JANOAP010000037.1, forward strand.
GTGTGCCGGTGAAGGCCAGGTAGCTGGCCTTGGGCAGCCCGGCGCGCATGTTCTCGGCCAGGCTTTTGTACTGCGTGCGGTGGGCTTCGTCCACAATCACCACAATGTCATCGCGCTCCGACAGCACGGGGTACTTGGCCCCCTGGTCATAGCGAAACTTCTGGATCAGCGTGAACACCAGCCGCTTGTTCTGGGCCAGAAACTGGCGCAGCTCAGCACTGTTTTTGGGTTGCGCCGCATCCTGCGGTTTCACCGTGCCTGTATTCAGAAAGTTGCGGTAAATCTGGCCATCCAGATCGTCCCGGTCCGTCACCACCACAAAGCTGAAGTTGCCGGTGAGCTTGCGGAAAATCTTGCGCACATAAAACACCATCGAAAAGCTCTTGCCCGAACCCTGCGTGTGCCAGAACACCCCCAGCTTGCCCTGCTGGCCGACAGGTTTGGCATTGCGCTCCTCAAACTGAGCCAGTGCGTGGTTCACGCCAATGAACTGGTGGTTTTGCGCCAGGATCTTGTTGGTCTCACGGTGAAAGAGCACAAAGTTTTCCACGTAGTCCAGCAGACGTTCGCGTAGGAACAAGCCCTCAACCAGTCGCTCCAGGCTGGTGCCGGTTTTGGTGATGTTGGCCCGGTCAATCTTTTCTTTCTCGTCATTCACGCGCAGCCAGCCAAAGAAGTGCTCCCACTGACCGGTCAGGCTGCCCAGGCGGGTTTCCACCGCATTGGACATCACGCAAAACGCATTGGGGATGAAGAGCTGGGGAATGTCTTTCTTGTAGTTGGTGAGGTTGTCGGTGTAGGCGGTTTTCAGCTTCACGTTGGAGTTTTTCAGCTCCACAAACACCAGCGGAATGCCATTCACGTACAACAGCACATCGGGCCTGCGGTAGTCCGCCAGAGCGCTCACCCCGGTGCACTTGATCCACAACTGCGACACCGCCAGAAACTGGTTGGTGCTGGCCCCATCCGGCCCAAAGTCAATTAAGCGCAGTTGCTGGCGCTGCGTGTGGCCTTGCGCGTCGTCAAAGCTCACGGGTATGCCATCGCGCAGAAGGTTGTCCACCTCGCGATTGGCGGCCACCAGGCTCATGGCCTGACGCCGGTCGGCCAACTGGGCCAGGGCGGCGTCTACCGTGGCCTCGGGTACATCCGGGTTCAGCTGGAGTGCCGCCGCCCGCAGCCGCTGGGGCAGCAGCACATCGCGCTTGTCCGCGCGGCCCGAGCCATCGTTCAAATCGGCTGGGTCCACCGTGTGGCAGCTCAGCACGTCAAAGCCACACACATGTTGCAAGCGCTGCAGCAGCGCCTGCTCGATCTGGTCTTCGGAGATGAAGTTGGGCATGGCGTCAGATCATAGAGTGCGACTGACAGCGTCAGCCTCTGCTTCTGGCCAAAGCCGTGGGAACAAAAAGCGCAACGCGTGCTGCGGCAAGCCAAAACGCACCTTTCCTTGTGGCGTGTCTGACTTGAGCAAACCGCGCTTCACCAGCGCCCCCAGCGCATCGGTGGCCGCTCGGTCGCTCATGCTCAGCATGGCCTTGAAGTCGCCCCGAGTCATCTCGTCGCCACTTAAAAACAGGTAGTGCAAGCCCCGCAACGACTCCTGTCGCACGCCAGACTTTTCTACCGTTGCCTCAAACACCAGGCACGCCTCCAGGCGGGGCATCAGTGTCTGGAAGTCCAGCAGGCTGGCCATGAAACTCACCTGGTCCTGGCACACCTCCAGCACATAGTCCGCCCAGGCTATCAAGGCCTGCTGGCTCAGGTTGCCACGCCCATCCAGATCGCCCCGGCGCAGGCTGTCGGCATCGGCCAGCAGAGCGTAGTAACGCTCGGTGTTACGGGCAAAGCCCCGCAAGGGCGACCACAAGCCACCGGTGTAGCCCAACGTGCTCAACAAGGTATGCGTGTGCAGCCGCATGACGCGCCCATTGCCATCGATAAACGGGTGAACCCAACCCAGCCGCTGGTGCGCGCAGGCCATGGCGACCAGCGCGGCCTCACCCCGGCGCACACCGCCGTAAAAGCTGGCCCAGCGCTGCAAAAACGTCGGCACGCTGGCAAATGCAGGCGGCACGTGTTCGCCCACCCGCACATCACGCAGGCGCAACTGCCCGGGAACATTGGGTTCGCCTTCGTTCGTGAACAGGTCTTCGGCAGGCAGCCTGCCAAAAAGCTCCTGATGGATCACCTGCACTGCATCTGTGGAATACAGCGCATGGGCTGCATCGCCGCCCGTATTGCCCACCGTATAGCGCTGCTCCAGGGCCACCTCGGCCTCAATGTGCGCCACGGCCAAGCGTTGTTTGGCAGCCAGCTTGGCGTCTTTGGAAAAGTCTTTGCGCAGCGCCTGGTCAATCTCATGGGGGCGGGTGTGTTGGCCCTCAATGCGGTTGGTGTAGTACGAGTTCATGCTGCGCAGCAGGGTGCGCAGCTCGGGTGGCACGCGTGTGCCGGCCAGCAGCGTGGCAGCGCGGGACAGGTCGTGTGCCCGGGCCAGCAGCGGCTCCAGCCGAGCTTCGGCAGGCAGCAGTGGCTCAAACTGGTGAGGTTCGGAATACATGCCACTATTTTGCCAAGTTATAAAACTTTGTAAATGGTTGATTTGCCTATATTTTTCACCACTATTGCCAAGGTTTTTGCCAAGGTTTATGCGAACCTTTTTGCCGGGTGCGGGTACCAATGGTTCT
>JANOAP010000038.1:0-2604 GCA_031411175.1 Rhodoferax sp.
GTGATCCAGATCACCTGGCTGGCATCAATGGCCACCTCGGCAAACTCGTCGGTGAAGTTTTTGGCGGTGTCGTGCTCCAGCAGGCTGTACAGCGCGCCCAGCGGGTCGTACTGCGCGTCGCAGGCCGCCTTGTCAATCTCGTCCACCACAATCACCGGGTTGGCGTACTGGCCATCTACCAGGGCCTCAAACACCTTGCCCGGCTTGGCCCCTTTCCATTGCGACGATGAGCCCGAAAGCAGCCAGCCGGCGGTCATGGAGCTCATGGGCACCAGGCTCATGCCCGTGCCCAGCAAGTCAGCCAGTTTTTTGGCGAAATGGGTTTTGCCGATACCGGGCTGGCACAATAGCAATATAGGCGTGACTTCCAGTCCGTCGCGGCTGTCTTGACTCAGGGCGACGTGGCGTTTGATGTCGTCCAGCACGTCGGTGAAATTGGGCAACGCCTGGTAAAGCGATGTCATCTCGGGTATGCCAGACGGCTTGACTTGAAAGCGCTCAGGCCCGCGTTCGAGCATGCGCTCGTAAGTGGTGCGCAGGTTCTCATGTTCGCGATCGGGCAGTTTGGCGAGTTTGCGTTCCACATCATGCGTCTGGTAGACGCTGCGCACCGTGGCCACCGGCAGGTGGAAATTTGAGGACTGGGGAACAAGACTGTGCGATGTCATGACCTACTCCTTGTTGTGACCTTGGGACGAACACGGTTTCATTTCAGCATGAACCGTGCCATCCTTCAAGAGACACAGAGCGCGTCGCCCGGAATTTACGGCATTACTGCACGGATGGTGCCGGCCTCAGGGCGCAGCTTTCGGTGCCAGCTTCAGACTCAGTGCGTGGGCGGGTTTAGAACCTGCTGCAACTCGCCCGACTCGTACATCTCCATCATGATGTCAGAGCCGCCAATGACTTAGCCTTTGACGTAGAGCTGCGGAATCGTGGGCCAGTTGCTGTAGTCCTTGATGCCTGCCCGGATTTCCGCGTCCTCCAGCACGTTCACTGTTTTGATCGCCTTGGGTTCAACACCGCAGGCTTTCAGAATCTGGATAGCCCGACCCGAAAAGCCACACTGTGGAAAGCTGGCGTTGCCTTTCATGAAGAGCAGGACTTCGCTGCTTTTTACCAAGTCGTCTATGCGTTTTTGTGCGTCACTCATGTCAATACTCCTGAAATCACCATCTACCGGCAAAGTGGTGATTATTTCACCTTCGCCCCCGGTATGGGTTTGCGGGGTCTATCAGCCCGTTGAGAACTTGGGCCAGAGTGTCAGGCACCGTGATGTGCGGGTTGTGGCTGGCATCCATCTCGCGGTATTGCCAGGCTGAGTCGTTGCGAGCCCGGTCCGCAAACTGGCGAAACACATCGCCCGGAGCAGGCCGCGTGCAGTAGATGTAGCTGCGTGGCAGCGCGTCCACCGCGCCAGTCAGTTGAAGCCGCTGCTCAAACGTCTGCAAAGGTTGCATCATGCGTTTGGGGGCAGCCCACTCGACATCGGCCTCGCTCGTGTCGGGTGGCATGGGATTGGCGGGTACACGCCAGTCTTCCCCGCGCTGGCGGGCGGCCTCGCGTGTGAGCCGCGCGCCCTCTGCGGTGAGCAAGTCGAGCAGAGACTGCCCGTTGCGCGGCACAAAAGCATCCAGGTACACCAGCTGGGCAATGCGCTCAGGTGCGCGGTCTGCCACACCGGTGGCCACCATGCCACCATAGCTGTGCCCCATCAAAACCACATCGCGCAGGTCTTCAAACTGAAGCACGTTGAGTATGTCGCTGATATGGGTGTCGAGATTGATGCCGGCGTTCGCCAGATGGGCCCGCTCACCCAGGCCGGTGTGGCTGGGTGTGAACAGCTCGTGGCCAAGCTCCCGCAACAGCGGGCGCATCTTTTTCCAGGCCCAGCCTGAACTCCAGGCACCGTGGGCAACAACGAAGGTGGACATCAGGGGCAGCCTTTATGGTGGATGGACAGGAGAAGTTTAAGCTGCGGCACGTAATTTGCCGGGATTCAGCGGGTAGTTCAGCGAGTAACGTCAGCATGTGATGCATACTTACAACTCGTTACTGAATTCTGATGCCGATCTATGGACACAATGGTTTCAAGCCCGGAACGAGGCGTTTTCCAGTCAGCCCGCGGTAGCGTGGAGTTCAAACTGCTTGCCATGGCGTTTGATCTCAAGGCACTGAATATGAAAATGACGTTTGGTGTGCTGCCGGTATTTGGCCTGTTGTTTCACGGGCTGGTACCGGACCAGGCGCTGATTCTGTGGGGGGCTGCACTGATCACCAATGTGGCTTTCAGCACAGCGGCGATCTGGCAATGGCGGCGCACCATCCGACAGGCCTCCGATGTCGATCTGCCCAAGTGGCGCCGGATCAATGTTGTCGCCACCTCGATCGCGGGGCTGTCCTGGGCCACGGGCTGGTTTGTGATGCTTCCGCAGAATCAGGGTGTTGAGCTGGCGCTGCTGACCGCCATTCTGGTCACGGTGTGTTCCGTATCGTCCAACACCATGGCGAGTCACCCCTCGAGCATGCAGGCTTTCCTGACGATGGCACTTGCGCCTGCCGCTGGGGCGCTCTTGCTTCACGGCGGCAAGTCCGAGAGTCTTT
>JANOAP010000039.1:0-6788 GCA_031411175.1 Rhodoferax sp.
CCTGCAGGTCCGAGAAGCCAAACACGCAGTCGGGTCGCAGGGCCAAAATTTTATCGATCTTGGCGCTGGTAAACGCGCTGACCCTGGGCTTCTCTTCCCGTGCGCGCTTGGGCCTCACGGTATAGCCCGAGATGCCGACAATACGCCGCTCCTCCCCCAGCAGGTAAAGCCACTCGGTGGTCTCCTCGGTCATGCAGACGATGCGCTGCGGGCCGCTAGAGTAGGCAAAACGCTCACTCATGACGGACCTTCGCCGAATAGCTGAGGATGACGGGGCAACGTGTGACGGACATACAGTCTTACTTGGGCTGATAACGCAAGCTGAGGTACACACTGCGGCCAGGCTGGTTGTACCCATAAGCCGTCTGGTAAGACACATCAGCCGCATTGACAATGCTGGCCTGAACCGACCAGTCTTTGGCCACCGCGTACTGCGCCTGCAGGTCCACCGTGGCAAATCCCGCCAGCACCTGGACATTGGTGGCGCTGTCAAACCGGTCAGACGCCGCCAGCAGGCTGGCACCCAGCTTCCACCGCCCCACGGCATAGTCCACGCCGGCGGTCAGTTGCTGATCGGCACGGCGCGGCAGCTTCAGGCCGGTGGCTTCATTGCGGGCGTCCAGCAGGTCCAGCGCGGCCCTGAATGTCAGGGCATTCATCTGACCCTCATAGGCCAGCGTCCATCCCGTGATGTTGGCATAGGGCGCATTGACCACCGCCGGTACCGTGGTGATATAGCCCTTGATGCGGTTCTGGAAATAGGTCAGCTTGACGTCATGCATGCCCGCGGTGTAACCCACGCCCAGCTCGGAGTTCTGGCCGTACTCGGGCTGCGTGCTGGGGTTGCCATTGAAGAAGGGCGAAACAAAATAGAGCTGGTTGAAAGTCGGTGCCTTGAACGACGTGCCATACGACCCGTGTGCACGCCAGTTAGAGTTGAACTTGAAGCCATAGCCCGCGAGTCCCGTGGTGGCTTCGCCAAACTGGGAATCCTGGTCGCGGCGAAGATTGAGCTGCCAGCTGTGCGGCCCGGCAGCGCCATTCAAGCCCGCCATCCACGATTTGGTGGTGCGCGTGTCCACGGCATAGGTTGTAGTGCCGCTGACCTTCTGCACCACCTGCTCGTAACCCAGCATGAGCTTGCCGACTGACGTATCCAGTTCATTCAACCAGGTCAGCTGGTCCTGCGCGGTGTTGAACACGGATGGCGTCGCACTGGTCAGGCTGGTGGAAAAATCCTCGCTCGTGGCCAGCGCCAGACGGGACTTCCAGCCTGGCCGAATCTGCCCCTCAAGGCCAAGCCCGTAAACGCGTGACACCGTGTCGGTCCGCACATCAAACGTACCGGGGCCATTGTCAAACTGGCTTGACCCCGTGGCCTGAAAGACGCGTGCGTCCACCTTCCAGCCGGGTGCAAATTTCCATCCCACCGATGCATTGACACTGTTCTGCGAAAAGCCGTCGTTGTCAGCATTGAAGCTGCCAAAGGCGACCAGCGGGTTGGTTGCCGAAAAGCCCTTTTCCCGCAGGGACTGCACGCCAATGCCGTAGCTCACGTCGGCCGTGCCGCCCGACAGCCCCACCGACACCTCGCCCCGGTCTGCCGTGCCGACCGTCACGCTGGCGTAAGGATGCAGGCCCGGCGTACCCTTGCGCGTGAAAATCTGGATCACGCCACCCACGGCATCACTGCCGTAAAGAGCCGAGGCGGGCCCCTTGAGCACCTCAATGCGCTCAATGGAGTCGATCGGAAAATTATCAAAATTCGCTTGACCCACGGTGGCAGAGCCGTAGCGCACACCATCGATCAGCAAAAGCACATGGCGGCTTTCCGTGCCGCGAATGAAGATGCTGGAACTCTTGCCAAGCCCGCCATTGGCGGTCATTTGCACGCCGCTGACGCGGGCGACCAGCTCCGCCACGGTGCGCCCGGTGCCCCGCTCAATGTCCTCCCGGGTGATCACGGTCACGTCGCTGATCACGGCGTCAGCCCGCGACTCCGAGCGAGTGGCGGTGACCACCGTTTCCTTGAGTTGCGTGGTGGTTTGCGCCTGCGCAGACAAGCTGACTGCCGCCGCAAGAAGTGAAACAGCCACGGGCAACGCCGATGGACGCACGGCCAAGCCTGCACGGAAAATACGAGTTTTCATTTGGGAATCAATCTACAAAACACCCTCACCGTCGTCCCCGACAGTGCATGGGCAGTAACGGCTGCACACAAAAAAACGTGCGCAGCCACGGTGTTGGCCGGTATCCGGGCTGACGGCGCTAGATTCCATCGCCTTCCCAGGTGCGTGTTCAAAACACCCAGTGGCTGATTGATGGAAGCTGCACCTGAATTGCAAAATTTGCGGCATCCAGGTGCGTCCGTTTGACCGTTGCGGGGGCAGCGCAGGCTGGGTTCACTGTTGTCAGCGCACCGTCCTGCTTCCCGTTGAACTGCGGCATGTGAACCACACCGCGAGCACCAACGCTTGTATTTTAGGCTGTAATCCTGTCGTCAACCCTACAATGGCAGGCCTATGTCGAACCCGATCCAAATCGATCAACTTGCCGAGCGCGTTGAACGCCTTCTAGTGCGTCACGAAGAGCTGCAACGCACCAACGTTCTGCTCAGTGCCCAGGTGGACAGCCTGACAGCGGAACGTGACTCATTGAAATCGCGTCTGGGTGCGGCACGTGCGCGCGTGGATGCCCTGCTGGAGCGTCTGCCCAACGGCAATGATCTGGCGGCGCACGCGGGAACCAGCTCACTCAAAACAACGACATGAAACAGCTTGAAGTACAGATCATGGGGCAGAGCTATTTGCTGGGCTGCCCCGAGGGTGGCGATGCCCGGCTGCTGGAAGCCGTGGAGCGGGTAGATACTGCCATGTGCAAGATACGCGATGGCGGCAAGGTGCGCGCCCGGGACCGCATTGCGGTGCTCGCCGCTCTCAATCTGGCATTCGACCTGTCGGATCGCGGCGCGGTGGCAACGCCAGCACCCACGCCGCCGCGCGTGGGCAGCGACGCCCTGGGTCAGGGCGACAGCGACCTGTTGTTGACATCGTTGCTGGAGCGCCTGGACGAGGCACTTGGCGACGACGGACGTCTGATTTAAAGCCTACAATCCCGCCTGTCTGCGGTGCTCGCCGGGCTTTATATTTCCTTGAACCAATGCTCTTAGAGCCCGGGCCTGGAACATCACTCGTCAAGCGTGACCATCTCGCGTTAGATGAACCCAATGGCAAGTTGACCTAGCCCACCTGAACCCCGGTTCAGGATGCCGGTCCGGTGGCACTTGCAGACACCTTCAAACTACTCACCCCCGGCTACGCGCACTGCGGCAGGCCCTTGATGAGCGCTTCAAAGTCAGCAACCGGCAAAGCCGGTGCACACAGAAACCCCATCAGCGACGAATTCCAGCGTGGCCCGCATTTCAGCGGCGTCCACGAGGCGGGCGTCACACCGGAGCCTCGTGCAAGTCCGGATCCAGCGCCCGTTCAAAAAAGTAGCAGACGCGCTGACGCGGCGACAGGTAATCCAGGGACAGCGCGGGCAGGCTGGCAGGCTTGAGACTGCGACGTATGCCGATGGACGGCATGTGCTCCAGGTCCAGAATCAGTGCCTCAGATTTGGGCACACCTGGCTCATGAACAATCACGCGCGGCTTCAGCGGTCTGGCGGAATTAACGGACACCACCAGCCCATAGCGGTCATCCAGCAGTTGCACGACAGACCCCGGCGGGTACACGCCCATCATGCGGATGAAGGCGCTCAGGGTTACCCCGTCAAAACGCGCCTTGAGCTGCGTAAAGATCAGCGACAACGCTTCATGCGGCGTGATGGCCGCCGCAGACCGACTGGGGTTGCACAGGTTTTCATACCGGTTGACCAGCGCCAGAACCTTGGCAGCCCGCGTCAGGCTGTCCCCCTTGAGCCGCGCCGGAAAGCCGCTGGCGTCCATCATCTCGTGGTGTTGCGCGATAGCTTGCAGCGCCTGGGCAGACACCCCCATGTCCCGGCCGACTTGAATGCTCAAGGCCACATGCTCCTGATAGGCCTTGTATTCGGCGGGCAAAAAGTTTTCCTGGAGCCAGCGAACCCGATCCGGCAAACGCGTCTTCCCGATGTCATGCAGGAAGGCCGCCATGCCAAGGTCCATCAGTTCGGGCTCGCTCATGCCCGTAGCCCGGCCCAACAACAGCGAAATGATGGTGACGTTGACCGGATGCATTGACGCCTGGTCACCCATACCTTCAGACAGCAAGCGGATCGCAGATTCACCCTCACCCATCAGGTCGCCGACGAACCCACCGACCAGCGCCAGGCTTTGCGCCATTGCCGCGAGCGGATTGGTTTTGGCCTGATCCGCCGTTTTCCTGTACACCCGGATGGCGTCGCCAAAACGCTGCTCACACACAACAAGGCTACGCTGCTGAGCGGCGATGCTTTGAATGCGATGCTGTCTCAGCGCCAGTGCTTGCTCGGCCATTTGTGCCGCACCGGGAGGGCTGGCAGAAACGGCTACCACCGGTTCAGCGATGACGGCTGCCGGAACCTCTACGGCAACAACAGGCGTAGCGACAGGCGTAACAGCAGGCGTGATTTGTGACGCGACCACTGGCACATTCAGGGGGTCGCTTTTGGCAGGCACATAACGCACCCGCGTCAACCCCAGCCCCCGAATCGTCTCAATCTGCTTGTCTGTCGCGATCTTGAAGCTGCCCTTGGGAAAGGGGTGCGACATCCAGCCCAGTTCAAGCTCGACAAACATGCCGATGCGAAGGCCGTCAAGGGCGACGAATTGATGCCGAGTTTCAGTCATGGGCCGCGAACTTCAACTCCAAACTTCTTCTCTTCGCCGATCAAGTTGCCTTTGCGCGGCGCTCTATTAACAAGAGCTTACAGCTTGAGTTGATAAATTTTTACAATTCTGCGGGCTCAGTGTGACTTAAATGACACGGATTCAAATAAGCAACCGAGCCACGCAGCCACTCAAAGCAGAACGCAGCCGCAAATGCCATTCCCTGATTCGAAGGGCTGCCCATGAAGGCCGCCAAAGGCGAGCCGTTCACAGCAACCTGAGGCACTCACTTAAACCATATAAAGGTCATGATGACAAACAGGGGCAGCAAAATGCCGCCGGACCAAAGCATGTACCCAAAGAAACTGGGCATCTTCACACCACGTTCCTCGGCAATGGACTTGACCATCATGTTGGGCGCATTGCCGATGTAGCTGTTGGCGCCCATGAACACGGACCCAGCCGAGATCGCTGCCAATGTGGTTGCCATGGTGGTCATCAGCACCTGGGGGTCGCCCCCGGCGGTGTTGAAAAACACCAGGTAGGTGGGTGCATTGTCAAGAAACGAGCTCAAGACACCCGAGGCCCAGAAGTACATGGCGGGGTCGGGTTGTCCATCAGGGCGTGTCACCGCAGTGATGATCCCGCTGAAAGGGCCCTGCAGCCCGGCTCGCAGCATGGCAATCACGGGAATGATGGTCAGGAAGATGCCCGCGAACAACTTGGCAACTTCGAGCATGGGGCCCCAGGAGAACTGGTTGTCGGCATGGACCTTGTCAGGGGTCATCTTCAATGAAACCCATGTCACAAGAATGAGGCCGACGTCCCTGACAAGGCCAGGCAAACCCACGTCGGTGCCTGCGACATGAAACACGATACTGCTCTTCCAGAATCCACTCATGAGCACTAGCGCCACCACAGCACCCAGCAACCAGAAGTTGCCTGCACCGTCGAAGCCAACCCGTTTTGTGTCCGGTGTTGGGTCCGCAGGCAATACGCCCTCACGCCGGTAAAACCAGGTGTCCAGACAGAAAAACAAGGCCAGCAAGCTAGTGACCAAAAACACGGTCTCGGGCAGGATGTGGCCCACCGTCCAGAAGAAGTCAACGCCTTTCAGAAACCCCAGAAACAGCGGTGGGTCACCCAATGGCGTGAGCGAACCACCCGCGTTGGAAACGATGAAGATAAAGAACACCACGATGTGCGCCCCATGCGCCCGGTTGTCGTTGGCGCGAATCAACGGGCGAATCATCAGCATCGACGCGCCGGTGGTGCCCATGAAACTCGCCAGAATCGCACCGATCGCGAGAATGCCCGTGTTCAGCAACGGGCTGCCGTGCAGGTTGCCTCGAATGAAAATGCCGCCCGCCACCGTGAACAGGGCCGTCAGCAGGATGATGAAAGGAATGTATTCCGCCAGCAAGGCATGCACCAGACTGCTGGACGCCACACCCGCACCGTAGATGGCGGCAAATGGCAGGAAGAAAGCCAGAGACCAGGCTGCAGATATCTTGCCAAAATGCTGGTGCCAGACGGCTGGCATGAGCAAGGGGCACAGCGCAATCGACAACAGGATCCCGGCGAAAGGAATAGCCCAGGCGATGGACAACTGGGTGGCGTCGAACGTAGCGCCGACGGCACCGCCCGCCCACTGCAACGCCAGAAGCGCGACCGGGAGCCTGCGGGAGAATCTCGCAAACCGCGCCGTCTTTTTCACGGAACGCTTTCGATCTCGAACACCTGTCGCAGGTACGCCAGATATTTTTCGTCATCGCACATGTTTTTGGATGGCGTGTCTGAGAGCTTGGCCACCGGCTGGCCATTGCAGCGCACCATCTTGATCACGATTTGCAGCGGCTCGTAGCCCAGGTCGTTGGTCAGGTTGGTGCCAATGCCGAAGGCCAGCTGGCAACGGCCTTTGAATTGCTCGTAAAGCTCGATGGTGCGCGGCACCGTCAGCCCGTCGCTGAAGATCAGCGTCTTGGTTTTCGGATCGACG
>JANOAP010000040.1:0-3445 GCA_031411175.1 Rhodoferax sp.
GACGTGTGCCATCGCCATGGCCTGGTCCAGGCTGGCTTCGGTAATGGGCAAGCCCTGCTCGGCAAGCCTGGCTGCGGCCTGGGCGATGTCCCAGCGCCCACCGTAGTTGAAGCACACGTTCAACACGAGCCGCGTGTTGGCTGCAGTGGCATTTTCAGCCTGATTTAAACCGGCCTTGACCTTGTCTGACAAACCTGCGCGCTCACCCACAAAATGCAGGCGCACGCCATCGGCCTTGAGCTGTGGCACTTCCCGCGAAATCGCCATGACCAGCAGATCCATCAGCCCTGACACTTCGTCTACGGGGCGATTCCAGTTCTCGGACGAAAAGGCAAACACAGTCAGCACCGCTACACCGCGGGCTACGCAGGCCCTGACGCAGCGCTTGAGCGAATCAACGCCCTGCTTGTGCCCGGCAATGCGGGGAAGAAAACGTTTGGACGCCCAGCGACCGTTGCCATCCATCACGATGGCGATGTGGTGAGGTACCACGCCGGGTGTTGTCATTGCGAAGGAAAAAAGAGAAGGCAACTGCAGCCTGTCAGACTGCCATGATTTCCTGCTCTTTGGAAGCAACCAGATGGTCCACTTCGGCAATATGCCGGTCTGTAACTTTCTGAATATCTGCTTCCGATCGCTTCTGGTCATCTTCTGACGCCAGCTTGTCTTTCACCAGTTTCTTCACTGATTCATTGGCGTCGCGCCGTAGATTGCGCACGGCAATCTTGGCGTTTTCACCCTCACCGCGCACTACCTTAGTCAATTCCTTGCGGCGTTCCTCGCTCATGGCCGGCATGGGGACGCGAATCAAATCGCCCATGGACGCGGGGTTCAGCCCCAGGTCGCTGTCGCGGATGGCTTTTTCAATCTTCGCCCCCATGCCTTTTTCCCAGGGCTGGATGCTGATGGTGCGCGAATCCAGAAGCGACACATTGGCCACCTGGCTGATAGGCACGAGCGAGCCGTAATAATCCACTTGCACGGAGTCGAGCAACGCGGGATTGGCACGCCCGGTACGAATCTTGGTGAGGTTGTTTTTGAAAGCTGCAATCGATTGGTCCATTTTGGACTCAACCGTGTTTTTGATGTCTTCAATCGTCATGTTTCTCTCCTCAGTCACTGGCGACTATTGTCGCTCATGCCCTTTTTCAGCCGCAATTGTCATGCATAGACCAGCGTGCCCTCGTCTTCACCCATCACGACCCGTTTCAACGCGCCGTGCTTGAAGATCGAGAACACCTTGATGGGCAGCTTCTGATCCCGGCAAAGCGCAAAGGCGGTGGCATCCATGATGCCGAGGTTTTGCGAAATGGCCTCATCAAACGAGATTTTTGAGTACCGCGTCGCCTTCGGGTCCAGTTTCGGATCTGCACTGTAAACGCCGTCCACCTTGGTGGCCTTGAGCACGATTTGAGCGCCTATTTCAGCGCCACGCAATGCAGCCGCCGTGTCCGTGGTGAAAAATGGATTGCCGGTTCCGGCCGCAAAGATCACGACCTTTCCTTCTTCCAGGTATTGCAGGGCCTTGGGGCGAACGTAGGGCTCAACGACCTGCTCAATGGCAATAGCCGACATGACGCGGGCAGTGAGGCCTGCCTTGTTCATGGTGTCGCCCAAAGCCAATGCATTCATCACCGTCGCCAGCATGCCCATGTAGTCGGCTGTGGCACGGTCCATACCGACCGAGCCGCCCGCCACACCACGGAATATGTTGCCGCCACCAATCACTACCGCCACCTCAACCCCCAGCCGGGTGACTTCAGCCACTTCGTCCACCATTCTGACGATAGTGTCGCGGTTGATGCCAAACTGGTCATCCCCCATCAGGGCCTCGCCAGACAGCTTGAGCAAAATTCGCTTGTAAGCTGGCTTGGCAACGGACATGGGGGACTCCTTGAGATGATGAATTGATCGTGAACCGGACCCCGGCTCTAGCGCATGGGGTCTGCAAATGTGTCGTCAGTGCAGCGGATGCTGAACGACGCTTTAAACCGTTTGCTTGGCCGCGGCAATCTGCGCCGCAACTTCTGCCGCAAAGTCATCGACCTTCTTCTCGATGCCTTCACCCACCACGTACAGCGTAAACGCCTTCACCGTGGTGCCTGCAGCTTTAAGCATCTGCTCTACCGTCTGCTTGTCGTTCTTCACGAATGACTGGTTGAACAGAGACACTTCCTTGAGGTATTTCTGCACACCACCTTCGATGCGCTTGGCAACGATTTCCGCGGACTGAACCGGCTTGCCCTCAGCCGTCGCCTGCACTGCGGCTTCTGCCGCCTTGGCGGTCGCCACCGAGCGCTCCGTCGCTATCAGGGCCGCAGGTACGTCGTCGCTGGACAAGGCCACGGGCTTCATGGCGGCAACGTGCATGGCCACATCCTTGGCGGCGGCATCGTCACCTTCAAACTCGACCACCACGCCAATGCGCGTGCCGTGCAGGTAAGAGGCCAGCTTGGCACCGCTTGAAAACTGCTTGAAGCGGCGAAAGCTCATGTTCTCGCCAATCTTGCCAATTAAACCCTTGCGCACCTCTTCCAGGGTGGGCCCAAAGCCGTCCTGGGCGTAAGCCAGGGCACCCAGTGCCGCAATGTCGGCAGGGTTGTTCTTGGCGATCAGTTCTGCGGCTGCATTGGCGAGCGCGAGGAAGCTGTCGTTCTTGGTGACAAAGTCGGTTTCACAATTGACTTCAAGCAACGCACCCACGGTGCCATTCATGTAGCTGGTCACAACGCCTTCGGCGGTCACACGGCCAGCGGCCTTGCCCGCCTTGCTGCCGAGCTTGACGCGCAACAGCTCTTCGGCTTTGGCCATGTCGCCCTCAGCTTCGGTGAGGGCACGTTTGCATTCCATCATGGGCGCATCGGTCTTGCCACGCAGTTCGGCGACCATGCTTGCGGTAATTCCAGCCATTTTGATTCTCCTAATTCAATTCGGTTTGGTTCTGTTCAATTTAAACAGGGGCTAAAAAAAAGGGGCAACGAGCCCCTTTTTTCGCTTGGGGCGGAACTCAGGCAGCGGCCTCGTTCACTTCCACAAATTCATCAGTGGTTTCAGCAGCAACGGCCTTGACCACATCATCAACGGCGTTAGCGCGGCCTTCGAGGATCGCGTCGGCAATGCCACGTGCGTACAGGGTGACGGCCTTGGAGGAGTCGTCGTTGCCAGGAATGACGTAGTCAATGCCTTCTGGGGAGTGGTTAGAGTCCACCACACCGATCAGGGGAATACCCAGCTTGCGGGCTTCGAGCACAGCGATCTTGTGGAAACCCACGTCAATCACGAAGATGGCGTCTGGCAAAGCAGCCATATCCTGAATGCCGCCGATGTCTTTTTCGAGCTTGGCGATTTCACGGGCGAACATCAGCTGTTCTTTTTTGCTCATGGCGTCCAGACCGGCCTCCTGCTGGACCTTCATCTCTTTGAGACGCTTGATCGAGGTTTTGAC